>JBNKVX010000040.1:0-33357 GCA_050299435.1 Cellvibrionaceae bacterium
CTGCAGAAGAAAAATTGGAACCCTGGCAACAAGCACAAAAAACGGAAGTGTGGGAGCCGGTGCCCTCTGTCGTTGGTGTGTCAAACAAAGGTGTTCCTTCAGATGCAATTGTGTTGTTTTCCAGAAATAATCTGGACGCGTGGGAAGCGGTGAATGGTGGCGAAGCAAAATGGAAAGTTGATGGTAATAAATTTACTGTTGTTGCGAAGACAGGTGATATTCGCAGTAAACAAAAATTTTGTGATATCCAATTACATATCGAATGGAAAACGCCGCAGCAAACAGAGGGATTAGAAGGGCAGGCGCGCGGAAATAGTGGTGTATTTTTTCAGGAACTGTATGAAGTTCAAGTGCTAGATTCTTTTGGCAGCAAAACTTATCCCAATGGCCAGGCTTCAGCTGTGTATAAGCAACATATCCCTCTCGTGAACGCAACCAAGAGCCCTGCAGAGTGGAACGTTTACGATATTATTTATCAAGCGCCAAAATTCACCGCGAGCGGCGAATTAACTTCAGCGGCTTACATCACGGTTTTGCATAACGGTGTGTTGGTACAAAACCACGTTGAGGTTCAAGGCCCAACATCATGGATTGGACATCCTCCCTACGAAGCTCACGGCTGTGGTGCCTTGCGTTTGCAAGATCACGGAAATCCAGTGAGTTTTCGAAATATTTGGGTCAGGGAATTGTAATTGCACTGACAGTTGTTATTTCTTTTAAGAGTTAAAAATAATGAAAAAATTTTTATTTCTGGGCTGGGTGTTCAGTAGTCTTGTCTCCTTCGTTTATGCTGACGAAAAATCTGATCAAGCGATACAAAAGTTTGATAGCTCGCAAAAAGTTTATTTTCTTGATCAAAGAGCTTTTCAGGATGCACGTATAAAATTCGACTTTGCTGCTACGGCAGATAATGAAAGCATTGTGCTTTTGCACACAACCTATGCAATTGAACTACACAACCTGCCAGTTAATAAAAATAAGTGGCAATCATTAGAGTTGCACTACCGTGGGCCGCGATTTGACCAGTCTGGCGCAAAAATTGAACCCGCTCTGCTTGTTGATCTGCGCTTAAACGGCGAAGTAATCAAGCAAAACATTCTATTTGACACATATTCACCTAATGCCTTGCAGCGTTGGGAAAGAGATTGGGGTAGACAAGCGCTTCGTGTCTTAAAAGGTGAAATTCAATTTAAAGATATAGATATTGAGTTGCTTGATTACAGTTATCTCACTCCGCCTAAAAATAGTGGCGAAGAGAGCAATTTCGCCAGTCTGATTGATTCAGTGAATAAAGGAAAACACGCATTTAAGAACTTTGGTTGTGTTGAGTGTCATGCAATTGAAAAAGACAGTACAGCGATGAAAAGCGGCCCCAATTTATTCGGATTGTTTCAGTTGAGACCGCGAGATAGAGATATTGTTGAAGCACATGAAGGGCACAAACTCACACTCAAGGCGGATAATAACTATCTCATCGACAGTGTTCGTAAGCCTGCTTTACAGTTAGCGACGAATAAAAAAGGTGAGGCCTTTCCTGCGATTATGCCGGCCTATGATAAAGAAGCGATTGCTGACGAGGACATCGCAGCCATTGGTGATTTTTTAAAGACACTTAACGAAGGCCATATTCGTGGGCCCGCAGTAAAATTAGTTCCAGTGGAAGGTCAGGCAGTTTATATACCGGAAGAAGATGCGGCGCAATATTTTTCCATTGATAGAACACGTATTCAACGAGGTCCGATGCAAGGCGGCTCTGGAAGAAGCATACATGTTGGCTTTCCCTGGGGACTTAATTACAGTTTTGACCCGCGAGTGTTGAGCATTGTTAAAATTTGGCAGGGTGGTTTCCTCGATATGTCTGCCGAATTAAAAAACCGTGGCGGCGGTGGCCTAAAGCCGGGTTACGCTAGCCAAACGATTAATTTTGGATCGAATGACACGCTGTTTAGACCTTTGAATGACAAAGGCGAACCCATTGATTTTTCCTTCAAAGAATCCAGGTTTGAAGATGTTGAAAATATGGTGTCGATGCTTAACAGCAAAGAAGATTTGGAGCAACAGTTAAAAGAGATTAATGCGAAATTCCTTGGTTATAAATTGGATAGCCGAAACCCGCAAGCGGCCCCGGTATTTAATTATCGGATTGCAGACAATCTTATTTCAGTCAAGACAGAAATAGATGATCACGGTAAGACCACCGTAACGCTGGGAGGAAGTTTTAAATCGTCGCAAGTTTTTAAACTCAATTTTGATGTGTTGAAACAAATTCAGATTTCAGAAGGAAAAATAGAGGGTGATACTTGGGTAATCAAGGCGGGGGAAAATATTGTCGCAGAGCTCAAGGCGAATATTGGCGTATCCAGCACAGCCTGGAAACCGAAAAATTTAATCAGACAGCCTGTGGAACAAAAACTGCGTAAGAATGAGGTGGCTGCATCATTACCAGAAGGTTATGTTATAGAGAGTTATTACCCACCGCTCGATGAATTTGGAAGACCACAATTGTTTGAAGCACTTGGTGCAGCTCAAGCAAAGGATGGAACGATAGTTGTAAGTACAAGATCTGCGGGAATTTGGCATTTGCGCGAAGGAAAGTGGAGTAAATTTGCCGAAGGCTTTTTTGATAGCCTTGGAGTGGTTGTTGAAGATGACAATGGCTATGAGCTCACTGTTGGACAAAAAGCAGAATTGACACGTGTTAGTGATACTAATCGTGATGGAATCGCTGATCGCTACACAACCCTATTTGACAGTTTTGCTTATCACGGCAATTACCACAGTTACATGCATGGCCCTGTGAAATCACCAGATGGCTCCTATCTAATTACTCTCAATCTTGCACATGATGATGCTTCTCATAAAGGGGGCGGTGCTTACATGGGAACCTTTGGAGGATACAGAGGTTGGGGATTTTTGATTCAGAAAGATGGCTCTTATGAAGCTTGGGTGAATGGCTTGCGAAGTCCTGCGAGTCTCGGTGTCGATTTGGAAGGAAATTTTTGGTACGCGGATAATCAGGGAGAATATGTCGGCACATCTAAGTTATTTAAAATTAAAAAGGGTGGATTTTACGGGCATCCGTCTGGCTTGGTCGATTTGCCGGGAATGACTCCGGATTCTAAAGAGATTTCGTGGAAGAAATACAAAACACAACGCGAGCCCGTCGTGGCACTTTTTCCGCACAATAGACTTGCTAATTCGCCTGGCAATTTGGTGTGGAGTGGGAATGAAAAATTTGGCCCCTTTAAAGGCCAAGCCTTTATTGGTGATCAGACACTTTCAAATTTAATGCGTATCGATTTTCGTAAGGTAAACGGTAAAACAAAGGCAACAGTTATGCCTTTTGTTGATGGCTTGGAATCTGGAGCAATGCGCCCCGTATTCTTGCAAGACGGTAGTTTACTGGTGGGTCAAACTGGCCGTGGTTGGCGCGCAAAAGGCGGGCAAATCGCGAGTTTACAACACATAAAATGGGATGGAAAAACGCCACCTATGGAAGTTCAAACTGTAAATTTCCAGAGCGGTGAACTCGTGATTAGCTTCACCCACGAAATAGAAAAAGTGGCTCCGGAGGATATTGAAGTGAATTCGTGGGTGTATCGTGATGCGCCTGATTATGGCTCTGAAGAGTTAGGTAGCAAGCAGGAAAAGATTGAAAGTCTCGTGCTGAGTGAGGACAAAAAATCCATTCGCTTAAAAATAGCCAAACAAAAATATAAGCGCGTACATGCGGAACAAACAGATCGCGTTGTTCACATCCGCTTGAGTAGAGCAGCGTTTTTTCCTAAATCAAATAATCTGGAACGAACATTGGAAGCTTATATAACTTTAGATGGCAACAAGTTTCAATAAGTATCTCTATTTGGGTGGAGTGTAACCAGAACGAAAATGGCAGTTTGCTAGGGGAAATGTTGTGCCAATAAAAAGATATTCTAGTTTGTTTGTGTGCCTGGTTTTTTCGTTCGGAGTAAATGTAAGAGCGCACGAAGAAAGCAAAATTGAATTATCAATTCCATTGAAGGATGGGCCTTTTGAGGCCAATACTGAGTCACTTAAACAGTATGAAACGCCTGAGTGGTTTCGAGATGCAAAATTTGGAATCTGGTCGCATTGGGGGCCACAGGCTGTGCCGAGAGCAGGAGATTGGTATGCACGCCATATGTATGTGCCAGGCTCGCGTCAGTATGATCATCACATAAAACATTACGGTCATCCAACGAAAACCGGATACAAAGACATCATTCCCCTCTGGAAAGCGGAAAAATTTGATCCCGAAAAATTAATGGAACTCTATGCAAAGGCAGGGGCGAAATATTTCGTTAGCATGGGGGTGCACCACGATAACTTTGATTTGTGGAATTCGAAATTCCAAGAGTGGAATGCCGTA
This sequence comes from Cellvibrionaceae bacterium, assembly GCA_050299435.1. Taxonomy (GTDB): domain Bacteria; phylum Pseudomonadota; class Gammaproteobacteria; order Pseudomonadales; family Cellvibrionaceae; genus 1162T-S-0a-05. Next base: position 4,388 of record JBNKVX010000040.1, read on the forward strand.
AACATGGGCCCAAAACGCGATATTGTTGGGGCATGGCAGAGCGCAGCAAAAAAGCATAATTTGTATTTTGGCGTGTCTGAGCATCTGGGTGCGAGTTATGCCTGGTTTAATCCCGCTCACGGCTACGATGAATTCTGGCCACTCAATGGCGCGGGTTATGATGGAGAAGATCCGGCGTATCATTCTCTTTATCACACGGGTTTGGATCGTCCCTATCGCAATTCCAGCTCCTGGTATACAGAGCGTCCCGAATCCCAGCAAGATTGGTTTAATCGTATTAGTGATTTGCTGGATCAATACCAGCCGGATTTTCTGTACACCGATGGCGGTATTCCGTTTGGAAAAGTGGGCAAAACTTTATTGGCCAATTTCTATAACAGCAACATAGCGCAACATAAGGGGGAACTTAAGGCGGTTTATACTCACAAAGACATTGGTAGTGGCGAATTTATTGCGGAAGCTGGAGTGCAAGATGTTGAGCGCGGGGTAATCAGTGGAATTAATCCGCGACCCTGGCAAACTGACACCTCGATGGGAGATTGGTATTACAGTGAAGGCTTCAATTACAAGCCTACCTCACAAATCGTACACATGCTGACAGATGTCGTTAGCAAAAATGGCAACTTACTGCTCAACGTTGTTCAATATCCTGAAGGTGATTTGCCTCCGGAATCGCTTGATTTTTTAAGGGAAATGGCTGCATGGATCTCAGTTAACGGTGAAGCAATTTACGGAACACGGCCCTGGAAAATATTTGGTGAGGGTCCTACTAAAGCAAAATCGGGTCATTTTAGCGAAGAAGACAATTACACCGCTCAAGATGTGCGTTTTACAAAAAAGGGCGATGTCTTATATGTTGTTACCCTGCGGCCACCAAAAAAATTATTGCGGGTGAAGGCCTTGGGTCTCAATTCTGAGCTCTTGGAAAAATCAATAAAATCCGTGAGTCTTTTGGGTTCTGAAGTGGAACTTAAGTGGCAGCAAAAGGCCGACTCCCTGGAAATAATAATTCCACGAAAGTTACCGAGTGCCTATAGCTCCAGTTTCAAAATTGAGTTTTAATCCCTTGCGATTTCTAATCGATTTATTTTATAAGCTTGTATTTAGCGCTTAGAATATCGATGACTTCATGTTTGGGATTTTCTGATAATCGAATAGATTCACCGATAATTTTCTCAGCAATATCCGTATAAGTTTTGGAAACATCCATCAGAATTTCTTCAGGCAGCTCATTATCCCTTGCCAATGCTATACGCTCTTCCATGCGATCTTTATTCAGTAAGATATCGGGATCCGGAAAATAGTTTAATAAACGTTGGCGAAACCCTTCTTTGGAATTTTCAATAACCTTGCCATCACGATAAGCTGCTCCATCCCATATTCGTGACGAATCCGGCGTGCCGACTTCATCCATATAAATCAGTTTGTCTTCGCCGTTTTGATCTTTGACGTAGCCAAATTCAAACTTGGTATCGACAAAAATTTGGTCCAGTTTTAGCAGCGCCTCGCTGATCAAATCAAAACCTTCTCGCAATAGTTTTTCATATTGGTCAATATCGGAAAGAGAGTAAAAGTTAAAAGCAGAAAAATTGTTTTCAATGTCGCTGCGCGTGATATTGACATCATCGGCTTCAGGCACACCTGGGATACCTTTTAAAATGCCTTTCGTTGAGGGAGTTATCAGAATCTCTTTAAGTGCTTGATCTTTGCCGAGACCTTCGGGTAATTGAATACCACAAAAATTTCTTTCCCCTTTCGCGTACGCACGCCACATTGAGCCTGTAATGTACTTTCGAGCAATTGCTTCGATCATTACGGGTTTGGCTTTTTGTACTATCCATACAAAGGGGTGAGGAATATCAAGTATGTGGCTGTCAGCCAATCCTTGTTCCCGAAATAATTTAAACCAGTGATTGGAAATTGCATTGAGTGCGGCACCTTTTCCCGGTACGCCATTCATACCACCCTCACCATGCCAAATACAGTCAAAAGCAGAAATCCGATCACTAATAACCATAACCGCTAAAGGGGCATTTTCAGCAACGGCGTAATTGTTTTCTTTGATGAGACGTTGGCTATCTGCATCGCTTAACCAATACACAGATCTTACTTTACCGCTGTGCACGGGTTTGTCTGTGCGTATAGGCAGATCGTTATTTACTGCGAGAACTTTTTGCGCAAGCGACGATTTTACATCACTCATAGACTTAACCTCGGCTCTGAAATTAAAAAGTGAATATGAGGAAAAGCGGGCAATTCTACCAGAAACCCGCGTTTGCGCCAGAGAGGGATGGGTGATTAAGTCGCGCTGTTTTCCAGAGCTTGGGCAATCTGGCTCACGGCGGGCCCAAATTTGTCGTGAAGAGGGTGTTCCCCAAACTTTCGGTGAGCGAGAAATTGCGCAAAATCGCCCATGTGATGGGGTCGAAATTGAAAACGCTCGCCATCTTTTCTGAGGTTTTCAATCATGCGAATAAATTCACTTAGCTGAGAAAGTTTATTTGAGATGGGCAATTCCCACGGCTGTTTTTCTTGCGCGCGCAGATCGAGTTTATGCGGATTAGTCTCTTCGGTTCTTGCCACCTCTCCATAGGTGTTATTCAGTTTGGTGTAAGTGGTTTGCTGTAAATTTAGAGAAAAGCGAGCAATCTCGTTGGAGTTAAATCCCACCTCCAGGGCTTGTTCGTAAGCGCTGAATATATCACCAGCAAAAAAGGTTTCAGCAATATCGTTAAGTTGTGATAACAAGTCTGTAATAGCGGAAAGTTCTTCTGCGTCGAGTTCACCTTTGACGCTGAAATGAAAGTTATCCATGTTCGCCAGGCTGAAATGTTCGCTTACTCCGCTGGCGCTGACCTCCGCTTGATACTGGGCAGCGCTGCCTGAGAAAGAACGAATTGAGACCATATCACCATCGGCTGTGCGCAAACGAAAACTATATAAGTTTGTTGCTGAGCTCTCTGCCTCCAGCTTTGCGTAAAAATTCTGATTCTGATGCAGTAAGGTATCCAGTAGATCGGCATCATTCTGTGCGGGTAAATTTTCAAGGAATTCTTCAAACACTGTTTGCGGGCCGGTTGCCAATGAACCAGTGGTATTTGAGACAGATTCAGGGAGAGAAATTTCACTCGCAGGCCGGTCACTTTGAGGAACGGGGTTTTCGAGCGCAAATTTTTCTGCTATTTCCTTAAACCCTAAAAGGACTTGTTTAAACATTTGTTCAACCGAGTCTTTTACTGCCCCTTCAAACAAGCCCATGGACTCCAGCAACGATACGCCATCGTTGTAGCCTTCCAAAAATCCCTGAAACCCGTGATTCAGGCGCTCTTGTAGTTCATCTGTGTTGCTTCCATTTTCAAGATCAGCTGATAATTGCTGCTCGATAAAACGCAAAACAATGTCTTCACTAGCGGATTCATTGTCTATCGGATTTTGGGATTCAGTAACCTTGCTGTTAGCGGGATTATTACAATGGCTTGGCGCTTCATAAGTGCTCGGAGTGTAGAGAGATTGTCTATACTCGTAGGAGGAATTAAGCGAAACGTGTAGAGTTGACCGACTTCCGTCTGTATCTTCTCTTGTTACTGTTGTCGACGAAGCGTAGTTATAGGCGCCTGAATAACGATATCTTTCATGTAAACCTGGGCAATTGTTGGTTACGCTAGTCATTGAGTTGAACTCCGAAGGGACAATGCAATTATTTGGATATCGGCAGCAATAGAGAGCCCTTCAATATCGTTTGGTTCTTAAAACAGAAGGATGAAATAAAGCTTGGTTCACGTTTTCGGCACTTAAAAACAAAAATATATTTTGGAGGGCAGGTTTGGGATTTATCAAGCTAAGGTTAACCACATTGTTGTTGTTGCTGACTACATACGTTACTGCGCAGGATGTCGATTCAGATGCAGTAATGTACTACAAAATGTGGGGGAGTTTAGAAGGACGTCATGAGTATCAAGTCGCAGTGTTTAAACTGGCTATGGAACTCACTGCGCCAGATTATCCGCCCTATGTGCTGACTCAAAATCTCCAGTCCTTTGGATCTATCCGTGGAAGACGGGAAGTGGCTTACGGACAACTCATTAATTTCTATGTCTCTCCCTTGCGTGCGCCCAGTGATCACCTCTACAAGGAATTGTATGCGATTCCTGTTCCCATCATGAATGGCCTCCTTGGATACCGTAAATTGGTTGTACATAAAGATCGTGTTGAGAAATTGGCGCAAGTAAAAACTTTGGAAGCGCTTAAACCACTTGTTGTCGGTCAGGCAAAAGGCTGGCCTGATGCAGAAATTTACCGACACAGTGGTTTTGCGATCGACGACAATTCCAGTTTTAGTGGATTGTTCTCAATGTTGGAAAAAGGCCGCTTCGATTATCTTCCTTTGGGCATCATGGAAGTGGAACGGTTGCTCAGTCAGTCAAACTCCAATAATTTAATCACTATGAGGGGTTTATACATTTACTATCCCCTACCTGTGGTTTTTCAGGTGAGCTTCAAGGAAAAAAAATTGATAGAAAGGCTGGAAAAAGGACTTAAAATGGCCGCTGAAAATGGCGAAATGCAAAAATTATTTGAGCAACATTACGCTGATTACATTAATGTTTTAAAAAACGAGGACTACCATCTTTTTGTGTTGGATAATCCTCGTTTGGAAACCACATTGGGTTTATCGAAACCCTTGTTGTCTGACCCTAAAAAAAGTTTAAATTAAGCGCCTGAATTAAAAAGAATTGGGTGATTCAGGTGCGCCAACTCCAGCATCATCGCCAGCATCATCAAGAGTATCGAGTTTTCTAAAGTTATCGATATTGAGTGTCTGATATTTTTCTGCTTCATAGTTGGCAACTTCAAATAAAGTATCCACATCTGTGCGTTTAACATAGAACGTCTCGCCTTTTTTCCAGAACTGATAAGTGGCGGCACCCTGATCACCTTCTACAAGTACGCTGAAATTAGCATCCAGCACGAGTAATTTATCGCGATCGTTGCCCTGTATCAGGCGTACAACAGACAAGGAGTTAAGGTTATTCACCCAGTCGGAGACTTTGGTAACATCAACACTTTCAGCATCAAGCCCTGCGACCTTCCATTGATCAGCGAGCTTGCTAATTTCAATATCACCAATTAGCACCTTTGTAATCGTGCCGGAATACGCTAGAACCTTTCGGTTAAACCAATCTTCACCCTTGGTTGATATTTTATGCTGAGAAAATTCAGCTGCATAAATATCGTCACTCTCTCCAGTGCGTACATGAACTTTGCGAAAGCCTGGACTCGTTCCGAAATATAGCTTGGCTAAAATTTCTTTACCGTTTTTAAGTTTTACGGACTTTTGAGCATTGTCCATTGCAACTTCGAAGCGCGTTGCCGCTTCTTTCGAAGTCGCGACAGGCCAGGTGATGTGAATATTTTTAAGGTCTTCCAGAACTTCTTCTACACGATCTGTCTTAACAGGCAAGTTTGCGTATGAAGGTAAAGTCCATTCGCTTTCGTTTTTAATCAAGCTTAGCTCTCCAGCCGAATCTCCAATTACCAACTCGGTGATAGCGCTTTTATCGAATTCCAAAAGTGAATTTTCTTTTTCAAAGCTTTCATTTTGTGTTGAAAACAACACCGTTGCGAGAATCAGGCACTGCGCGATTAAAGCGAGGGCAAGATATTGAACAGATTTATTCATCGATTATTCCCCCAGTCTTATATCGAATTTAATAATGAATGATAACGGCGCGTGTTCTTACGTTTGATCCAACTACGCAGCAGAAACACGATAAACAAACCAATAAAGGCGAAAATATAATTTAATGTTTCCCATTTTTGTTTTTCGGCATCATCCATTGGGGGAAGGCTTCTATTAAAGTGGCTGCGGGATCGGATACCCATAAGTGCGGTATCTTCAAGACTCCACTCGGCGGTATTGACTAACAATTGCGCGGGCGCAGAATCTCCCATTCCGGAAGAGCCGGTCATGGTCATCGTACGGTCTTCCGCAAAATTATTAGAAGCCAGAAGAATGAGTGTCGCCGACTCGCTGGACTTTTCAATCACAGAGCTAATAATTTCTTTTGGGCTTACGTCGGCGTTTTCATTCTCTTCAGCAGATTCTATGATGTCTTCGTCATTTTCTTCTTGCAGCAAGGGCGAGGGTTTGCCACTAAAGAAAGAATCAAATCGACCTTTAACGATTGCTGCAAGCACTTGTTCGCCTTGAATCTCTCCTTTTGCGAAGACTCCGTTTCCTTGAGCATCAACGGTTGGCGTTATTTGAGTTGAAGCACTTAGCCAGGAAGCGGGAGAACTCTTGGCGAGTTTAATGACCTCACGCTGACTGTTGAGCTCGCTGTCGATGTCAATCGGCGAAGCCCAGGGCATTGTCATCTCGGGTAAATTTGAAGTAATCGGGTTGTCACTGTTAAGTCTTTCACCCCGCAAATCAATAAAATAAGGGTAATCCACCATCATCATTTCGCGTACGCTAAACATACCCACCTGGCGTTGAACTGGAACGGGAAAAGGTGTGTTTTGCGCGTCCATTACGAATGTCGGTTTAATGGCGAGTCCATGATGATTCAGCCATGTTTCCAAACCGCTATTGATTTGTTTGCCTGCCAGGCCCGTTTGGCTAAATTCAGTTTTCATGGGCGATGTCGCTAACACGATCGTGCCGCCTTTCATAAGATATTGATCGAGTGCAAATACGGCTTTGGTGTCGAGATTTTCCGGCGCGAAAACCATAAGCAAATCGATATCATCCGGGATCAAGCCTTCGCTCAAATCTACTGGCTTCGCTGTCATGTTCTCGTTAAGTGCTTGTTGAAGTGCACTAAAACTTACCGTGCTTTCTCCCATTTGCGCAGCATAAGGATTGACTTCCGGTGCAACGATACCAACTGTCTTGGTAAAGCCAGCTGAAAAGCGTTTTAAGCCTGCATCCAAAGATCGCTCAAAACTTTCTTTGCTGAGATCCTCAGGAATTGGAAGTTGAACGGCTAAATCTCCACTGCGTAGTACGAGGTAGTAATAAAAGGTGTTAGTGTCGAACAAGCTGGAAGCCATTGGTCGAAACCCATAGTTCTCTTCAATTTCTTTGGCGACAGTTCCATTATTATCATTTGGATTAATAATCTTGAAACTGAATTTCTCACCTGCCTTTTTCTGAGTTTCCTGCAAGCTATTTTTTAATACCTGAGTGAAACCCACAAGCGACTCAGGCAAATTTGACGTTTCAGAAACATAAGCGGTGAACTCAATATTCCCTTTGATGGTGTCAAACAACTGCCCACCACTTTGATAGGCATAAAGCACTTGTTTGATGGCGTTAGTGATGTCGTACTCCGGATTCCGCAAACGGACATCTAAATCCATTCCGCTCGCTGAGGGTTGTACTTCAATAAGATCATCAAAACCCAATACTTTGTATTCATCGCCGTACTGAATCAGAATATTAAAATAACTGTTTACGACCGCGCTTTGATAACGATCAGCTACTCTAAAGGGTGTTGGGCGAATACCATATTTACTTCCGGCTTCTTCTTCCGCTTCGGGGTTTTTTACGGGATCAATAAATTCAATTCGAACATTTCCCTGACCTTTTACTTCATATTCTTTTAATAGGTCCTGGACTTCAGGAACCAAAGGTGCCAAAAGAGGATGCGTTTTATCACTAAAATAAGCTCGGACCAGTAGCGGCTCTCGCAATTGACGGAGGTAATTTTCTGTCGCGCTACTGATTGAATACAGTTTTCCTTCGGTTGAATCGAAGCGCAGTGAACTCATTGGCGCCAGCCAGAGATTGGCTATAAGTACGTTAGCGATAAGTAAGCTGATAGTGGCGTACCAGCGTGCGTGTCGGCTAAAACGCTTCTCCTTATGCCAACGGTCTTTTTCCAGTGCAAAACGATTTAGAATGAGAAACACTAGAACTATTGAAAGGTAATAGTAAATATCACGTAGATCTAACACGCCGCGGGTAATTGATTCAAAACGAGATCCACTACCCAATGCGCGAAATAACTCTCCGGTGTTGTTGTTCACGAATTTAGTCGCGGTATCGGAGCCAATAAAATAAAACAGCGAACAGACAATGACGGTAACAATTAAACTAACTATTTGGTTATCACTACGAGAACTTACAAAGAGACCAATGGAGATGTATGCCGTACCAAGAAACATGGTTGCAATGTAGGCGCTGATAACCGGGCCCCAATCCAGATCTGCAATTAAAGAAATTATGATAGGTAAAGGGAGGGTGAGAAGTAGGGCGATAAGCAGCAAGGTTTTACAGGCTGAAAATTTACCCCAAATGAATTGCCATGCATCGACAGGTAAAGTCATCACATGTTCGAGGGTGCCGCTGCGTCTCTCTTCACTCCACATGCGCATGGTTAATGCTGCGCAGAGGAAAATTAAAAAGACCGGCATGGATTCGAACATGAGTCTAACATCTGCGATGTTGCGAGCAAAAAAACTTTTCCATACAAAAAATGTTATTAGTGTGACTGCAACAAAGACGCCCAGGAACAAATAGCCTATTGGAGAAGCAAAAAATAAATTCAACTCTTTATAAGCAATATTTTTTATACTTTTGATATCAGGCAGCATTGCTTACCTCCGAGGCGGTTTTTTCAATTTTTCTGAAGATGCTTTCCAGATCGCGTTGCAGCGGGTGAATTGCGAAAATGTTCGCACCCGCAGCACTAAGTTGTTTGGTGACCTTAGCTATTAAGGTGTTTAGGGCTTCAGAGCTGTCACTCTGTAATTGATATTGATGGACATCCTCCAAAGTGGTTTGGTTCTGAATATGAACCTGCTCAGGGAGGGCTTCCTTGACAGTGCTTTCGCTGGCATCAGTTTCAAGCTGGATTACATTGCTGCTGCGCAAATCTTTAAGACTCTGATCAACCGCCAGTTTGCCGGCATTGAGAATAAGCACACGATCACAAATTGCATCAACTTCTTGCATGATATGTGTGGATAAAATTACCGTCGCTTCTTTTGCCAATTCGAGAATGAGTTCGCGCATTTGCTGGGTTTGTTGCGGATCCAGGCCATTCGTGGGTTCGTCCAGAATTAATATTTTAGGTTTGTGAATCAGTGCTTGAGCGACGCCAACCCGTTGTTTGAAGCCTCTGGAGAGCGTTGAGATTGGCTGGAGTGCTTTTTCTTTTAATTGTGTTTGTGCAATGACTCTAGCCACAGCTTTATCAACTTCGGCATCCGGGATATTGTGAAGTCGTGCACAATAGGCAAGATACTCAGCAATCGTCATTTCGGGGTAAACCGGTAAATTTTCTGGCAAATACCCAATAAGTTTTTGAGCTTGCGTGGGCTGCTCTTCTATGTCTTTTCCATTGATGATTATTTGGCCTGTGCTGACTTCAATATAACCTGTCAGCATTTTCATAATGGTAGTCTTACCCGCACCGTTGTGACCTAGCAGACCGACAATTTCCCCCGCTGGAATTTGAAAGGAGACATTATCCACGGCCGTGAAATCGCCGTATTTGCGGCTGATGTTTTCTACATGAATCATGTTGTACTCCGTGTTCTTATATTTTGAAGTAATGTTGTCCCAAGGTATGGGCTGTACGCTTGATTTCAAGCGGAATATTTTGCGGAAGACTATTCGTCGACGCGGACTATACTGAGACTATATGAATCAAACAAGAGACAGTGATGTCGCTGAATCTATCCCTGAAATGTCTAATTTTTTTATTGCTTATCATTCCAGTTGTGAGCGGCGCCGGATTTATCATTATTATCGATGAGCAGGCCTTGCAGAAGATCGAACATGACTGGGGCTTGCAGGGGCGTGAGCGAGTTGTTTTGTGGACGCAATTAATGGACGAGGATCGCAGCCTGGCAAACGAACATATCGGCCAAAAGTTAATGCATACTAATGATTATTTTAATCAGGTTCGCTGGCTTTCTGACCTCGAACATTGGGGCGTGGATGATTATTGGGCTACTCCAGTCGAGACCTTGGCTACCAACGGTGGGGATTGCGAAGACTACTCTATCGGAAAGTATTTTTCCCTGATTGCCAGTAATGTCGACAACGAAAAATTACGTATCACTTATGTAAAATCACTGACTTATAACCAGGCTCACATGGTATTGGCTTATTATGAAGAGCCGGATTCTGAACCCCTGATACTCGATAACATCAATAAAACAATTTTACCTGCTTCGCAAAGGTCCGACCTTGTACCTGTTTACAGTTTCAGCGGTGACAGTATCTGGCTTGCCAAGGCTCGCAGCAAAAAACTTAATGTGAGCAGCGAAACGGGCTTGCCGCGTTGGAAGCAGGTTAATGATCGCTTGCGCGATCAATTAGAGCTGCGCGTTTTACCCTAGGGAACCTCTGAAAAATATTCTCATTTTCCAGAGGTTCCCTAGTTTATTTTAAATGCTTATTGAAAAAATCAATGCTGCGTTGCCAAGCTAATTTGGCCGCTTCCTCATCGAAACGTGGTGTTGTGTCATTGTGAAAGCCGTGCTGGGTGCCGGGATAGGTGTGCGCAATATAAGTTTTATTTTCAGTTTTGAGTTTGGCTTCATAGTCAGGCCAGCCTTTATTAACCCAGCCATCATTTTCTGCAAACTGCAATAAAAGAGGAGACTGAATATTTTTTACCTCTTCCAGTGGCGCCTGACCGCCGTAAAAAGGCACAGCGGCGGCAAGTTCAGGGACACGTGCTGCCATCATGTTGGATATCCAACCGCCAAAACAAAATCCGATAACGCCAATCTTGCCGTTGCATTGCGGATGCGTAGATAAATATTGAAAACCCGCAATGAAATCTTCGAGAATTTCATTCCGGTCCCGTTTGCCTTGTAGTTCGCGACCCTCGTCATCTGTTCCAGGATAGCCACCCAAGGGTGTGAGAGCGTCAGGTCCCAGTGCGATATATCCTGCCAATGCAGCGCGTCGCGTAACGTCCTCGATGTGTGGATTTAAGCCACGATTTTCATGAACCACGATGATGCCGGGTAGTGGATCTTTGATTTTTGCTGGACGTGATAATAATGCACGCATTTTACCCGCACCTTTTGGCGACGGATAAGTGATAAATTCGGATTGCAATCGAGGGTCGTCAGCGGCTACTTGTGTGGCTTCGGCATAACGTGGGGAAAGAAAGGCTAGTATCGCAGTGGCAGAAGCGCCGGCCACACCAACTTGTGACACCTTGTTGAGAAACTGTCGCCGGTCAATGCGGCTGTGAACATAGTCATCGAACAGTGACCAGATTTCGGGGGTGATGTGGTTTTTGCGCGGGGTTTGATTATTTCGCATGTCCGGCCCTCCATTTTTTCATTACTTGAGTAATCTAAAGCAGGACTTATTTTGCACCCACCGGCGTGAGTGCAAGGTCTTTATTCTTCCAGGCCAGCAGCAAATCCGTCAAGCGCAGGTTTGGGGCTGAAGTCCCCATAAAAAAGTAAGGGATGAACTTCACTTCGCCAACTGTCCGTGTCTGTAATTCCCCAAACGCTTATGCCGCCTCGTTGCGCTGCCGGGACGGTATTCACATAGGCCGCGACGACTTCCTGGAAGCGGGTTGCCTGGGCCTGGTAATCATCGTCGTCGGGTGTTTCTGTGCCAATGTCAATATCCAGCTCAGAGATCTTCACTTTTAAGCCGCGATCTACCACTTCCTGAAAAGAGTCTTGTATTGTTGTTATTGCTGGCCAGAACATATCAATGTGCATTTGAAATCCGACGCCATCAATGGGTACCGCGTTGGCCTGAAAATCGTCAACCATGCTCAATACCCTCGCCAGTTTGTCCGGATCGCCGGAGATGCTGTAATCGTTGTAATACAGATCTACATTGGGATCCGCTGCACGGGCAGCGGTAAATGCGTTTGCGAGGAAGACCTCACCAATATTGTCGTACCAGATTGAAGAGCGGTAAGTGCTTGTCGCGCCATCAGTAAAGGCTTCGTTGACGACATCCCAACTTTGTAAGCGACCTTCAAAGTGATCGGCCACCGTTGTAATGTGGTCTACCATCATCGTGTTCCATGCGGCGGCGTCAGCACCATTGAAATTGGTCATCCAATCAGCCAGCTGCTGGTGCCAAATCAACACGTGCCCATGCATGCTCATACCATTGGCTTCTGCATAATCAATCAACTCGTCAGCGTCATCCCAGAAATAGGTGTTTTCCTCCGGGTGTAAGTAAGAAGGTTTCATGATGTTTTCGGCGGTGAGCTGATTAAAATGCGTTTCTGCAATTTGTTGACGTTCAGGGCTGTCAATAATGGAGTTGATAAAATCTGCAGCCGGTACGGCGACGCCGATTGGAAACGTTGTCAATTGATATAAATTGGTAACATTGCTATTGCCTGAAGAAGAGCTGCTTGAACTGCTGCTCGAGCTTGAAGAGCTGCTACTGCTTGAACTTGTTGAGCCGCCGCCGTTACCACCTCCGCCACCGCATGCACTAAGACCCACTAAAAGGCATGTAATTGTTAGCGCGTAAAAAATACCAAAACATTTTGTAACTTGACTTGGGAATAATTGATAAATTGAATTTTTCATAGTATGTCTCACAAACTATTTTTATGATTATTATGTGGGCAAATAATGCGTCAGTTTAATGTGTGAGTCAAATCCTCGCGTCTATTTTTTTGCCTGTTTGTCTGCGAAAGAAAACGTTTTTTTAACGACGCATAGGAGCTGCTACGGGGACTTTAATACGACTTTCAGCATCCACGCCCGATTTTACTTCTATAAAAATTCCGTCAGAAATACCCGTTTCAATAAATCGTTTTTCAAAATTTTGTTCTGTGGTTTCAACATCAACAAAACTTTTGCCTTTTTCGAACTGTAATAGTTTTTCATTAATAGCGAGAACCTGGTTTGCTCTTTCAAGAACGATATCCGCATTTGCACTGTAGCCTGCTCTGAGAAAGCGATCTTCACGCAGTTTTACTGCTGCCCGAATTTGAAATTTGATTGTGCCTTGATCATCCCAGCCTTTTGGGGATATGTATTCGAGGGTTGCAAAAAACGGCTCAGCTTCCATCGCTCCGACATTGAGTAATAATTCCATACCGGTGGAAATCTTGCCAACTTCGGATTCGTCGACTGTTCCCTCAAAAATGATGTCTTGCATGTTGGCGATGTTGGCGATTGTTGTTCCGGCATTAAAAGTATTGGTTTCAGTAACGAAAGTGCCTTCTTTTACCGGCACATCAAGGATTAACCCGCTTAAAGTGGCGCGAACCAGGTTGCTCACCTGACCTTCTTTTTTCGAGGCGCCTTCACGAATAATGGCCAAATTGCTTTCAGCAGAACTCAAGCCTTCTTGCTGTAAATTAAAATCGTGAACATATTTATTGTATTCAAATTCGGCGATCAGGTTTTCATCAAAAAGTTTTTTTTGTCGTTCGAGCTCACGTTTTGAATTTTCAAAGTTGAGGCGGGCGGTCTCCAATTGTGATTGTGCTTGATTTAAACGTTCAATATTGGGAATGATACGAATTTTTGCAATGAGTTCACCACTATTGATGGCTTCTCCGGCTTCAACATAAATTTTCTCTACTACACCGCTTACTTGAGATTTTACTTCGACTTCTTTGCGCGGAATAATTTTTCCTGTAGCCACCGTTTTTTTCACAATGTCCCTGATGCTTGGTTTTTCAACTTGGTAAACAATGGGTTTTTCCTGTGATTTGTTATAAAGAAAAACAGCGGTACCGATAAAAACAGCTGCAATTCCAATCAGGCTAATAATTAACAACACTTTCTTCATGAATTTATTACCGTATTTTATTCATCTTGTAATGCGATTACTGGATCAACGAGGGCGGCGCGCCGTGCAGGCAAGAGTGAAGCTAGAAAACCTGCGACTAGTAGTACCGTGATAGCAATGAACGCGGTTGAAAAACTGATTTCAGGATTGTCGAATGTGCCAAACCCGCCTTTGGCGTTACCTAAAAACTTATCTAGCATTTCGATGCTGACTACGCCGGCAACCAAGCCGAAATAACCTGCAAGAAATGTAATCAGTAATGATTCCGATACGATTTGAGCCACAATATTCAGTGGCGTTGCACCAATGGCCTTTCTGACACCGATTTCGCGCGTTCTTTCTTTCACCGAAATTAGCATTATATTTCCGACACCTACCACCCCTGCGATGATTGTGCCTATAGCCACAATCCAGCTGAATGTAGCTATACCACCAAACATCGCTTGAACGCGCTCAAAATTCTTTTGGGTGTTGTAACTTCCAATCACTCCGAAATCTTTAGGGTGGATTTGGTGGCGCTCATGTAAAAGGTTTTTCACTTTCATTTCAATTGGAAAAGCATCGACATTGTCTTCGGGGGCAATAATCATACTGTGCACCCGATTTTTTTGATTAAAGGTTTTGCGTAAAGTTGTACGTGGTACAAAGACAACAGAGAGATCACGCTGCGCCCAGCCGCCGAGAGAATAGGGCGTGATTACGCCAACTATGGAAAATTGAACACCCAGGATATTGATTTCTTTTCCCACGGGGTTAACGTTTCTACCGAAAATAATCCGACTGACTTCATCCCCTAGCACAACATTTTTTCTAAATTGCTGAATGTCCAATTCATTTACAAACCGCCCATGTTTAATGTCATAGCCCTTGATATCAAAGACAGTTGGTTCAACGCCACGAATATCAAACGAATCTCCCTTAGTGCCGCTAAATACATATTGCGTCCCCATACCATTTTCAGCTGCGATATATTTAATGCCGGGGACGCGCAAAAGTATTGCTTCAATATCGCCGTCGCGTAACAAAGCATAACGCCCTTTGGTTAAACCTTTATAAGGAATACTTGTAGGACGGCCAGCCCAAATATGAATGGTGTTTTTAGTTTTTAGAAAATTTCTGTAGGCGCCGTTTTCCAGGCCGTTGCCCACTCCGAGCAGATTTACCAGCATAAAAATCCCCCAGAAAACACCAAAGGCTGTTAAAAAGGTGCGGAGTTTATGTCGGCTTAAGCTATCAATAATTTCTTGCCAGTTGTCGCGATCAAAGAGGCCCATGTTTAATCCTCATGCATCGCTTCAATAGGTGAGATTTTTGCTGCGCGCAAAGCGGGTGCAAGTCCAGCTAGTGCACCCGCGATAACTAGAATGGCAATTGCTGTAAAGGCTGTATTCAGGTCGACTTCGGGTCGCACAAAAAATCCGGCATCACCGCTGGAGCCCATCGCTTTATTAATCAATTCCAAAATGGCCACACCAAATACCAGGCCAAAATAACCGGCAAAAGCAGTAATAAGAATGGATTCACTTAATATCATGTTAATGACACTCAGTGGTGTAGCCCCCAGAGCCTTGCGGATACCGATCTCGCGTGTGCGATCTTTTACAGTAATGATCATAATGTTGCTGACACCGACTATACCTGCGACAAGTGTGCCGACCCCCACAAACCAAACAAAAGCATTTATGGCGAAAAATAATTGAATGACAGATTGCATGTTTCGCGCATAACTAAAAGTGCGGATTGCTCTGTCGTCCTCAGGTGCAATACGGTGGCGAAACTTCAAAAGCGAGACTACATCTTCTTCAAATTGAAATGGATCGTAGTCTTCTTTGGGCGTTAGGGTGATTTGCCCAACTTGTTGTCCCACACCGAAAACAAGTTGGAAAGTATCAAGTGGAATATAAATCCGTTCAGACATGCGACCTTCGCGACCAGAGTCGTAAAAGACACCGACGACTTTTAAAAGTATGCCGTGAAAATCAATATATTCGCCCACCGGGTTAGCGTCTTCTCCAAACAGTTGATCTCGAACCGGTGTACCTATCAAGGCAATTTTTCTGGATTCTTGGATGTCGAGAGAATTCAGCGTTCTTCCTGCGGGGTACTCCAAATATTTTTTAATGCGGAAGTAATCGTCGGCAACACCGTAAACACCAAAAGCGCCGCTTTTATTTTTATAATTGATATTAATATTGCGTTGCCATCTTTCGCCTGCGCGCGTTTCTGCAGAAATAAACTGCACACCGGGAATATCACGAATAATCGCGCTAATATCGTCGCGAGTAAAATTTATTTTTCTGCCGTTTGGCATGCCGGCATAGGGAACTGAAGTTTGACCTGCCGAGAGCCAAACGCTTGATCGATCATCACTGCCAAAACGACTTTCCGCTCCGTTTTGTAAGCCGCGACCTGATCCCAATAGCAAGATCAACATCAAAATTCCCCAAAACACACCAAAAGCCGTTAGAAATGTGCGCAGTTTGTTTTGCTTAACAGTAAATAGGATTTCCTGAAGACCATCCAAATTCATGCGCGAATAGTCTCTTGCGGGTCTGTGATTAGGCCGTCTTTTAAATGAATGACGCGTTCTGTTTGTGCGGCCACTTCATCTTCATGCGTGACAATAACAATGGTTTTGCCACTCTGGTGGACATCTTTAAACAAGCTCATCATCTCTTCTGAAGTTTTACTGTCAAGGGCCCCAGTCGGTTCATCAGCGAGGATAACTTTTGGTTCGGTGATCAGTGCGCGAGCCAGAGCGACGCGCTGTTTCTGGCCGCCGGATAACTCAGCGGGATAGTGGTGAGAACGATCGGCCAGGCCAACTCGCTCTAAAAATTCGGCGGCACGTTTATTTCGCTCCTTGCGTCCGACTTTCTGGTAATACAAGGGCAAGGCAATATTTTCCAGAGCAGATTTAAAGGGCAGCAAATTAAAAGATTGAAAAACAAAGCCCAAATGCAAATTGCGCAGAGTGGCTGCTTGTTTTTCACTAAGACTTTCCATCGAGAGGCCGGCAAGCTGGTATTCCCCTTCATCATGGTGGTCCAGCAGACCAAGTATGTTTAGAAGGGTCGATTTTCCGGAACCGGAAGACCCCATGATGGATACCAGTTCACCTTCGTGAATGTCTAAATCAATGCCCTTTAATACATGCAGGCGGTGGGCAGCCTCGCCGTAATATTTGTGGATGCGACTTAAATGAATCATGGGGCTAGTTTGCCCCATGTTGAGTGATTAAAACTTGAGTAAGCAAAAGCGCTGCAGATTACTAAGCCCTGATTTTAAAGCTAAAAGCTCGGTGGGTTAGCTGGGCCGCGTGTGGCGCGAGCAGGGTAATCGCGTTTGGGTGAACCCGTATACAATTGACGCGGTCTGCCAATTTTATACCCTTGCGTAATCATCTCATGCCAGTGCGCAATCCAACCCACTGTTCGACCTGTAGCAAAAATTACAGTGAACATATCAGTAGGGATTCCAATGGCCTTCATGATAATGCCAGAGTAAAAATCGACATTGGGGTAAAGTTTTTTCTCAATAAAGTATTCATCTTCAAGTGCAATTTGCTCAAGTCGTGTGGCAATTCTTAAAAGCGGATCATTGTCGAGCCCCAATTCACCCAATACTTCATCACATGTTTGCTTCATGACTCTGGCGCGAGGGTCAAAGTTTTTGTAAACACGATGGCCAAAGCCCATCAGGCGGAAAGGATCATTTTTATCTTTAGCGCGGGCAACGAATTTGTCGATGTTTTTCTCATCGCCTATTTCAGCCAGCATTGTCAAAACGGCTTCATTGGCACCACCGTGAGCCGGTCCCCAAAGCGTTGCAATACCAGAAGCAATACACGCGAAAGGATTGGCGCCGGAAGAGCCAGCCAATCGAACAGTTGAAGTTGAAGCATTTTGTTCGTGGTCAGCGTGCAATAAAAAGATTTTATCCATTGCGCGCGCAATAATGGGGTTTACCTCAGGTGACTCACAAGGTGTACCAAACATCATGTGCAAGAAATTTTCCGCGTAAGTCATGTTATTTTGCGGATACATAAAGGGCTGGCCCACTGAATGTTTGTAGCACATGGCAGCCAGGGTCGGCATTTTTGCTATCAAGCGGTGTGCAGAAATCAAACGATGACTTTGATTATTGATATCGAGTGAGTCGTGATAAAAACCGGAAAGTGCACCCACCACACCACACATCATCGCCATAGGGTGGGAGTCGTAATGAAAGCCTCTGAAAAATCGAGCAATGGCTTCGTGAACCATGGTGTGATTGCGGATGATATCGGTGAATTCATCGTATTCACCTTGTGAAGGTAATTCACCGTGTAATAACAGGTAGCAGGTTTCCAGATAATCCGAACTTTCAGCCAACACTTCAATCGGATAGCCACGATGTAACAACACACCTTTTGCGCCATCAATGAAAGTGATTTGTGATTCACACGAAGCGGTTGAAACAAAACCGGGGTCATAAGTGAAGTAGCCTTCGCGAGTTAAGGCTTGTACATCAACAACATCAGGGCCGATGCTCCCGGAGTATATGGGAAGTTCAATGGGTTCGCTTAAACCGTCTATTGAGAGACTTGCTTTTTTCTCAGTCATTTAGTGACTCCTGCTGCAGTGATCGATTTCGGCTTTTTGAGCCAGTCAATTGTCTCGCGTTTCCACGAATCTTTTTTGAAGGGGCGCCAATTATAGAGAAGTTTAGTCGGATTCGTGTAGTGGCGTGTGAGCTGCTCAATAAAATTAGTCTAAGCTGTTTAAAATGTAAACAGTAATGCGCACCGCGCCAGGGCGTTTTTTTTGTATCAAACCAATATAGTGCAGAATCTTGATTATACTTAGTAACATAAGGCGCTAAGTGCTTATGAACGTTTGTAATTTTAGGTGGCCGTAACTATAATTTCGCGCCGCCAACTTATAGTTTATTTTTATGCTTTGGCATAAAAATTTTCATAGCCCTTCAATGTAATTAAAACATTTTCTACTCGTATTTCGAGTGAGATGATGGTTCTACACCCAGTTGTTTAACTGGGGTGGGAGAGAATGTGAATAAAAATCGACCTGTTAATTTGGACATTGGAACCATAAGGTTGCCAATTACGGCCTACGTATCAATTTTACACCGTGTTTCCGGTGTTGTTCTTGTAGGCGGAATACTGCTCCTTTTGTGGATGTTAGACATCAGTCTAAGATCAGAAGAAGAGTTTAATTCCATAAGTGAAACATTAAAGCAGCCACTGATGAAATTTATTCTTTGGTCAATCTTAGCTGCCTTGGCTTATCACTTGGTCATGGGCCTGCGACATCTAATAATGGATTTCGGCGTGGGTGAAACGCTTGAAGGCGGCAAACTCGGGGCAACAATTGCATTGATTCTTGCCGTTGTGCTTATAGCCTTAGCGGGGGTGTGGGTATGGCTTTAGTAACAGCAGTCACCAGTTTTGGCCGAAGTGGCTTGGCAGACTGGCTCATTCAGCGTGTAACTGCAGTGGTGCTAGCAGCCTACACGCTATTTATAGTCATCTATTTATTGCTTAATCCGGAATTGAGCTATGCGCAGTGGGCGGAATTGTTTTCGCAAATCTGGATGCGTATCTTCAGTTTAGCGGTGCTGCTGTCCATTGTTGCGCACGGGTGGATTGGCATGTGGATGGTGCTGACAGATTATTTAACAACAAGATTGATAGGCGGTTCTGCCCTGTTTATGCGAACCTCAATACTTGCGGTTTACGCGTTAATTAACTTTGCCTTTGTTGTCTGGGGCATTGAAATTATTTGGGGGTACTAATTAGATGTCAAACATCCGCACTATTTCTTTCGATGGGATTGTTGTTGGTGGCGGTGGAGCAGGAATGCGTGCCGCCCTGCAAATGGCGCAATCAGGCTTCAAAACTGCGGTCGTGACTAAGGTTTTCCCCACACGCTCTCATACCGTCTCTGCTCAGGGCGGGATTACTTGTGCAATTGCCAGTTCTGATCCAAATGACAATTGGCAGTGGCATATGTACGACACCGTTAAAGGGTCAGATTACATCGGTGATCAGGATGCGATTGAGTATATGTGTTCAACCGGGCCGGAAGCCGTCTTCGAATTGGAGCATATGGGATTACCATTTTCGCGAACAGAAAATGGTCGCATTTATCAAAGGCCTTTCGGCGGTCAATCAAAAGATTTTGGCCGCGGTGGGCAAGCCGCTCGCACTTGCGCAGCTGCAGATAGAACGGGCCATGCTTTGTTGCACGCGCTCTATCAAGGTAACGTTAAAAATGACACGGTATTTCTTAATGAGTGGTTTGCAGTCGATTTGGTGAAAAACCAGGACGGCGCAGTGTGCGGTGTGATTGCGATAAATATGGAAGACGGCGAAGTCGTATTTATTAAATCAAAAGCGACGGTACTGGCAACGGGTGGAGCGGGGCGTATTTATGCCTCAACAACAAACGCACATATTAATACCGGTGATGGTATTGGTATGGCTTTGCGCTCAGGTTTTCCCGTGCAAGATATTGAAATGTGGCAATTCCATCCAACGGGAATTCATGGTGCTGGCGTATTGGTAACCGAGGGATGCCGCGGAGAAGGTGGTTACCTGATTAATAAAGACGGTGAGCGTTTTATGGAACGCTATGCACCCAATGCAAAAGATTTGGCTGGTCGTGACGTGGTTGCGCGCTCAATGGTATTGGAAATTTTGGATGGTCGTGGTTGTGGAGAAAATGGTGATCACGTCTTGCTTAAATTAGATCACCTTGGTGCCGAAACCTTGAATCAGCGTTTACCAGGAATTCTTGAGCTTTCACGTACATTTGCACACGCAGATCCGATTAAAGAACCCATTCCTGTTGTACCTACTTGCCATTACATGATGGGTGGAATTCCAACCAACGTGCATGGCCAGGCCTTGACTCAGAATGCGAAGGGCAATGATCAAATTATTGATGGCTTTTATGCTTGCGGCGAAGTGGCCTGTGTATCGGTGCACGGTGCAAACCGCTTAGGAGGAAACTCCCTATTGGATCTTGTTGTTTTCGGCCGATCCTCCGGAATGTTTATCGAAAAAGCATTGCGTGAAGGTGTTGAGCTTTCAGCGCCGAGCGAAAGTGATTTGGAGGCGGCGATGTCGCGTTTAAATAAATTGGAAACCAGCACATCTGGAGAATCTGCTGCAAGCTTGCGCACTGAATTGCAGGGTATTATGCAGAATCACTTTGGCGTGTTCCGCAAAGGTGAATTTATGCAAAAAGGCATTGCGCTCTTGGCAGATCTGAGAGAGCGCGTGGACAACATCGCGCTCGAAGACAAAAGCCGCGCTTTTAATACTGCGCGTATTGAAGCACTTGAAGTACAAAACTTATTTGAGGTCGCAGAAGCTACTGCAATTGCAGCAGAAGAAAGAAAGGAATCGCGCGGCGCACATGCTCGTGAAGACTATCAAGAAAGGGATGATAAAAATTGGTTGTGCCATTCCATGTACTATCCCGAAGATAAATCAGTCACTAAACGCGCTGTAAATTTTGCACCAAAAACTCGTGAAGCTTTTGAACCGAAAATTCGAACCTACTGATGAGATATTACGCATGTTGAAAGTAGAAGTTTATCGATATAACCCAGAGACGGATAAAGAGCCGTACATGAAATCCTACGAAGTGGATACACAAGGTAAGGATTTAATGGTTTTGGATGTATTGGAATTGTTAAAAGCTGAGGATCCGAGTTTGGCATTCCGACGTTCTTGCCGCGAAGGTGTGTGTGGTTCGGATGGCATGAATATATCGGGTAAAAATGGTTTGGCTTGTGTGACGCCTTTATCTGAATGCGTTCACAATAATAAATTAGTTTTGCGCCCCTTGCCGGGATTGCCGGTAATTCGTGACCTTGTAATAGACTTGGCACAGTTCTATGCACAATACAAAAAAATAGAACCCTATTTGCAAAACGATACACCTGCACCCGCCATTGAACGATTGCAATCGCCAGAAGATCGCGAAAAATTAGATGGCTTATACGAGTGCATTTTATGCGCATGTTGTTCAACCAGCTGCCCATCTTTTTGGTGGAACCCTGATAAATTTATTGGTCCAGCTGGATTGTTACAGGCCTACCGTTTTCTCGCGGATAGCCGCGATACTGCTACCGACGAGCGCTTGGCGAAACTGGATGATCCATACAGCGTCTTTCGTTGCCACAGTATTCAAAATTGTGTAGATGTTTGCCCTAAAGGTTTAAATCCTACTAAAGCGATTGGTCATATTCGTAATATGTTATTACAGCGCGGCACTTAAATTATGTCTGATAACTCAATGGAACAGCTTTGGAGTACTTCTCACATTAGTGGTGGGAATGCCACTTATGTTGAAAATGTTTACGAGGCGTTTTTACGTGATCCCAGCTCAGTCCCGGATGAATGGCGACGTTACTTTGAAAATTTGCCGCGCGTAAATGGCCAGGCGACTGATACCAGTCACGCAGAGATCATAGAGTATTTTGAAACTTTAGGGCGAATGCGTCCCGGGTTTTCCAGTTCGCCTGCGTCAACCGGATCTGTGAGCGTTTCGCATGAGCGTAAACAAGTTGAAGTTGTGCAATTGGTCAATGCTTACAGATTGAGTGGTCATGAAAAAGCGAATATCGACCCTCTGAATTTGCGTCCACATAAAAACCCACAAGATTTGGATTTGAGTTTTCATCGTCTGAACACGGCAGATTTGGATTCAGTATTTCAAACTGGCGATTTAAGTTTCGGTTACGCTGAAGCCAGTTTAAAGCAGATTATTGCCGACCTGGAATTAACCTATTGCGGCAATATCGGCGCAGAAGTGATTCATGTTACTGAATTTGAGGAGCGACAATGGTTGCTTCGCCGCTTGGAGAGCACGCGAGCTAATCCGGGTTACGATGCGAAAATGAAGCTACATATATTGCAACGTTTGACGGCCGCAGAGGGTCTGGAACGGCATCTGGATAGCAAATACCCCGGAACAAAAAGATTCGGCCTGGAAGGGGGCGAAAGTATGATTCCCTTGCTGGATGCCATCATGAATCGCGTCGGTGAATACGAAGCCAAAGAAGTGGTGTTAGGTATGGCGCACCGTGGTCGTTTAAATACCTTGGTGAACATACTCGGTAAAAATCCAACCGATTTATTCAGTGAGTTTGAAGGTAAAAAACTGGTTGATACCTCGGGTGACGTGAAATACCACCAGGGCTTTTCTTCCAATATTATGACGCCTGGTGGTGAAATGCATTTGGCCTTGGCCTTTAACCCTTCACATCTAGAGATCGTTGGTCCTGTTGTTGAAGGATCTGTGCGTGCTCGTCAAGACAGACGCAATGACAAGGAAGGAAAGAAAGTTGTTCCCATCGTGATTCATGGTGATGCCGCGTTTGCTGGTCAAGGTGTGGTAATGGAAACTTTCCAAATGTCACAAACTCGCGCGTACAAAACCGGTGGAACACTTCACATTGTTGTGAATAACCAAGTGGGTTTTACAACAAGTCGACCGGATGATGCACGTTCAACAGATTATTGCACGGATGTGGCTAAGATGATTCAGGCTCCGATTTTCCATGTTAATGGTGACGATCCTGAAGCGGTTACTTATGTTGCGCAATTGGCAGCAGATTATCGAAATGAATTTCATAAAGATATTGTGATTGACCTCGTGTGTTATCGCCGTCGTGGTCACAATGAAACTGACGAGCCTTCGGCGACTCAACCTTTGATGTACAAAGCAATTCGTTCTCACAAAACTACACGCACAATTTATGCGGAACAATTGGTCAACGAAGGCGTGCTGACACAAGACGAAGCCGACGCGATGTTAAATGATTATCGCGATTCATTGGATAAAGGTAAGAGTGTTGCACATGGCTTGGTTAGTGAACCTGATAGTTCCTTGTTTGTTGATTGGAGTCCCTACATTGGGCACGATTGGCATGCGCCGGCCGACACTTCGTTTGAGCTAAAGGCTTTGCAGGATTTGGCGATGAAAATTAGTCATGTGCCTGACGGTGTGCAGGTGCAGAGACAGGTTTCAAAAATTTATGACGACCGCAGAAAAATGGCGGGCGGCGCGCTGCCTATCAACTGGGGTATGGCTGAAACCCTGGCTTATGCCACACTGCTCGATCAAGGTTACAATGTGAGAATCACCGGGCAAGATGTAGGCCGAGGTACTTTTTCACATCGACACGCAGTTGTGCATAATCAGAAGAATGGCGAAGCCTATATTCCTTTGCATAACTTAAGCGAGGGTCAAGGTAAATTAGATATTTTCGATTCCTTCTTATCCGAAGAGGCGGTATTGGCTTTTGAGTATGGCTATTCCACCACTTCACCAAAAGGTTTAGTCGTTTGGGAAGCGCAATTCGGCGACTTTGCCAATGGCGCACAAGTGGTGATAGATCAATTTATTACCAGTGGGGAGCACAAGTGGCAGCGTTTGTGTGGTTTGACCATGTTGTTGCCGCACGGTTATGAAGGCCAGGGACCCGAACATTCCTCTGCACGACTTGAACGCTTCATGCAATTGTGTGCCGAAAACAATATTCAAGTGTGTATTCCCACAACCCCGGCACAGGTTTATCACATGCTGCGACGTCAAGCGATAAGACCCATGCGCCGCCCCTTGGTTGTAATGAGTCCCAAGTGGATTTTGCGTCATAAGTTGGCGACCTCTTCTTTGGAAGAGATAGCACAAGGCGGATTCAAGACAGTGATCGGCGAAGAACTGATCGGCCCCGAAAAAGTGAAACGTATCGTGCTCTGTAGTGGTAAGGTTTACTATCATTTATTGGAAGCACGCATGGAGCGAGAGCAGGAAGATGTGGCTCTGGTGCGCATCGAACAACTGTATCCCTTTCCAGAAGAATCCTTGCGCCTGGCATTAAAGCCTTTCGAACATGTCACCGATGTGGTGTGGTGTCAGGAAGAGCCTATGAATCAAGGTGCATGGCAAGCCAACCAGCATCGTATGCGCCGTGTGTTGGATCGCGTTAATGACGACATGTATTTACGTTACGTCGGACGTGCTTCATCTTCAGCGCCTGCGGCCGGTTATATGTCGACGCATTTGGATGAGCAACATAAATTTATAAATGCAGCGCTGGATACCAGCGTTTAATTTTTTTGGCCTTAAGAGAGAAGGACAAACAGCGAATGAGCATTGAAATAAAAGCCCCAACATTTCCGGAATCTGTGCAGGACGGCACTATTGCAACTTGGCATAAGCAAGTTGGTGAGGCCGTTTCCCGTGATGAAATTATCGCGGATGTAGAAACCGATAAAGTAACGATTGAAGTTGTCGCGCCTGCGGATGGCGCCTTAACTGAAATCCTTAAGGGTGAAGGGGATACTGTAGAGAGTAATGAATTAATTGGCCGATTTGAAGCTGGCGCGGGCGCGGCACCGTCTGCGGAATCTAAAAATGAAGAAGTAAGCAGTTCAAGTTCAACTTCAGAAGATTCAATTGCAGCGCCCACTGCGAGAAAATTTGCAAACGAAAATAACGTGGATTTATCCCAAGTCAAGGGCACAGGAAAAAATGGTCTAATCACTAAGGCGGATGTAGAGACACATTTACAGTCAGGTTCGAGCGCCGCGACAACTAATGCGCCTGCAGCAAGTGTCAAAGCGCCTGCTTCTGTGACGAAAACGTCAGCGCCAGCAGTTAAAGTTGCGCCTGGCGAACGTGTGGAAAAACGCGTACAGATGACTCGCTTGCGGGCACGTATTGCAGAACGTTTGTTGGATGCCTCTAATAGCACGGCCATGCTCACCACCTTTAATGAAGTGAACATGAAACCTGTTATGGAATTGCGCGGACGCTATAAAGAATTATTTGAAAAAACCCACAATGGAACACGTCTTGGTTTTATGGGCTTTTTTGTTAAAGCGGCGGTTGAAGCCTTGCGTAAAATTCCCGCTGTGAATGCATCAATTGATGGTAACGACATTGTTTATCACGCTTACCAGGATATTGGTGTGGCTGTGTCAACTGAAAAAGGCTTGGTTGTGCCTGTTTTAAGAAATGCTGAAACGATGGGTTTAGCTGATATCGAAAATGGTGTGCGTGATTTTGGTTTGCGTGCCCGTGATGGCAAATTAGGTATCGAAGAAATGACCGGGGGAACCTTCACTATCACAAATGGTGGCGTGTTTGGATCATTGATGTCGACGCCGATTCTTAATCCACCGCAAGCTGCAATCCTGGGTATGCATAAAATTCAAGAGCGCCCCATGGCTGTTAATGGCGAAGTAAAAGTGTTGCCAATGATGTATCTGGCCTTGTCTTACGACCACAGAATAATTGATGGTAAGGAAGCAGTGCAGTTTCTTGTGGCCATAAAAGATATGCTGGAAGATCCGGCGCGCATACTTCTTGAAGTCTAAATACAAATTTATTTGATTGGGGTAGTTCAATGACTGATAAATTCGACGTAATTGTTATAGGGTCCGGCCCAGCTGGTTATGTTTCGGCAATACGTGCAGCACAATTGGGTTTAAAAACCGCGTGTATTGAAAAATGGAAAGATAAAGAAGGCAAAGGCGTAGTGGGGGGAACCTGTTTGCAGGTGGGTTGTATCCCTTCAAAAGCGTTATTGGATACATCCTACAAATACCATGAAGCAAAAGATTCTTTAGCGCATCATGGCATTGGTGTTAAAGGCGTGGAAATTGATGTGCCGAGCATGATTGCACGTAAAGATAAAGTTGTGAAACAAATGTGCGGTGGTATTGCGGGTCTGTTTCAATCAAATAAAGTCACGTCATTTTATGGCTCAGGTAAATTGTTAGCTGGGCGTAAGGTGCAATTTGTCAGTAATGAGGGTAAAGAAGAAATTCTGGAAGCGGACAATGTCATTCTGGCTTCAGGGTCTATACCGGTTAATATTCCGGTTGCACCCATTGATGGTGATGTGATTGTTGATTCAACAGGGGCCCTGGAATTCCAGGAAGTTCCAGAGCGTTTGGGTGTAATTGGCGCGGGTGTAATTGGCTTGGAACTCGGTAGTGTTTGGAATCGTTTGGGTTCAAAAGTTATTTGTCTTGAAGCGCTGGAAAGTTTTCTTGCAATGATGGATCAAACCGTAGCTAAGGAAGCGAAAAAAATTCTTACGAAACAAGGTTTGGATATTCGTTTAAATTGTCGTGTAACCGGATCAGAAATCGTTGAGAAAAAAGGCAAGAAAGAAGTTGTCGTTACCTATACCGATCAGGATGGAAAAGAAGCCAAAGAAACATTCGACAAATTAATTGTGTGTGTAGGTCGTAGGCCTTTTACTGATGGCTTGCTTGCGGAAGATTGTGGAGTAAAACTTGACGAGCGCGGTTCAATTTATGTTAACGATCTTTGTTCAACCAGCGCACCAGGTGTTTGGGCAATCGGCGATGTAGTGCGCGGTCCAATGTTGGCGCACAAAGGTTCAGAAGAAGGTGTTATGGTTGCGGAGCGCATTGCCGGACAAAAGCCAGTGGTGAATTACGACATCATACCAAATGTAATTTATACCCATCCTGAAATCGCAGCAGTGGGAAAAACGGAAGAACAATTGAAAGCGGATGGTGAAGAATACAATATAGGTACATTTCCATTTCTGGCGATTGGTCGTGCCGTTGCAGCTGACGAAGCGGAAGGCATGGTTAAAATGATTGCCGATGCAAAAACAGATCGTATATTGGGTTGTCATATTGTAGGCCCCAGTGCGGCGGACCTGGTGCAACAAGTCGCCATTGCAATGGAATTTGGCGCCACTGCCGAAGATATCGGTATGACAGTGTTTGGCCATCCAACATTCTCAGAAGCAGTAAAAGAAGCTGCCTTGGCAGTGGGCGGTCATGCCATCCACATGCCGAACCGTAAACGTCGTTAATTTTTTTAGTGGAGTAGTGTGACTACGCAGCATTTGCGTAAACACTTTCAAGACAGTTTGTGAACCCTTTGAGGTTCTATGCCGAACTGGCCGAGGCAAAAGTCTGGAAAGTATTTGCTCAATCATTGCGCGCGCTATTCCATTAATTCATTTAGCGATGAAGTTAAAAAAAGATTGAACGATCTCGCAAGTGTTTAATTTAGTCTGCAAACGAAATAAACAATTGTGAAATTCAATTTACTTGCAATCAATTGATGGAAGATCAAAATGAATTTACATGAATATCAGGGCAAGCAGCTCTTTAAAGAATACGGCCTACCTGTGTCTGAAGGTGTCGCTGCAGAAACACCGGCAGAAGCCGCCGCAGCTTGCGGTATTATTGGTGGTGACAAGTGGGTGGTTAAAGCGCAAGTTCACGCGGGTGGCCGAGGAAAGGCGGGCGGCGTGAAATTAGTTTCATCAAAAGGTGAAGCAGAAGATTTCGCAAAGCAATGGTTAGGTAACCGTTTAGTCACTTACCAAACAGATGAAAATGGTCAACCGGTTAGCCGAATACTTGTTGAATCATGTACAGATATAGATAACGAACTTTACCTTGGTGCAGTTGTTGATCGATCTTCGCGCCGTATTGTTTTCATGGCATCTACCGAAGGTGGTGTGGAAATCGAGAAAGTAGCTCACGAAACACCGGAAAAAATTCTTAAGGCTACTATCGATCCCCTAACAGGCGCCATGCCTTGGCAAGGAAGAGACCTGGCTTTTCGTTTGGGATTAGAAGGCAAACAGATTAAACAATTTACCCAAATCTTTTTGGGCTTGGCAAAAATGTTTCAGGAGCGGGATTTGGCCTTGTTGGAAATTAATCCGCTAGTCATCACAAAATCCGGTGATTTGCATTGCCTGGATGCAAAAATCAATATTGATAGTAATGCGCTGTATCGTCAATCAAGCTTAAAAGAAATGCACGATCCCTCTCAAGAAGATGAACGTGAAGCTCATGCAGCAAAATGGGAATTAAATTACGTTGCGCTCGACGGAAATATTGGCTGTATGGTAAACGGTGCAGGCCTGGCAATGGGAACAATGGATATTGTCAAACTGCACGGCGGTAAACCTGCCAATTTCCTTGACGTGGGTGGAGGTGCAACTAAAGAGCGTGTTGTAGAGGCCTTCAAAATCATTTTGTCCGATGAAAATGTAAAAGCCGTATTGATTAATATTTTTGGTGGAATTGATAGTGGTTTTAAAGGCGCAGAAAAAATTCTTGATACTATAAAGGCTTAGAAATTTAATCAATCTAGATAATCAAATAGATTAGAAGGAGCCTTTT
>JBNKVX010000041.1:0-3042 GCA_050299435.1 Cellvibrionaceae bacterium
ACCAGGGTACCCAACGATTGTTTAGCGAAAATAAATCGGGATGAATTTCACCTTTGGCGATCTCAGCCCATACTTCTTTCGACTTCGGTACGCCGCCAATATAACCGTTTCCGGATGCTTTTTGCGCCCGCTCCAGCTCACTGAGCATGTAATCCAAGCGATCGTAGATTCGCTGCTCACCCGTACTTGCATAAGCCAAACTGAGTGCGGAAAGATAGTGGCCACCTATATGCCCATCAAGTCCAGACGATTCCCAATTGCCGTAAGATTCCGCCTTCGACTCTAGCCCGGCTTCGCGTAAAAAAGGCGCTAACAGGCGATCAGGATCAAAAGACATCACGTAATCGATATTCAAATCCTGCGCATGCTTAAAGGGACTATCCAGTAATCGAACCTGCTGCAAAGGGAAGCTTTGAATTTGATTGTTTTTGGCAAATACGGGCAGTGAAATTGTAATTAAGAGCAAGAGTATTAACCAAAGAAGACCCTTTAACAGATAGCGCACTATTACACCTCAATTATTGATTTTTATTCACGCTTGTTTTTATTCCTGAACTATTTTTTACACTCGAAGTTTTTTGCCAAACGCGTATCACCATTGCCCTTGTATTGCGGATATTGGGGATAGGGACAAACTGGTCGCGAAACACCGGGCAAACTGCGACCATTTGCAATGATATATTCGGGGGCTTTATCTTTTTCAACCCAATTCACAATGGCGCTTAGCATATCAAAATTATCCAATGTTTTTTCTCCGCCCGCACAATGCCCCATACCTGGAAAAAGAAAAATACGGCTAAAGTTCTCTACCTTTTCTATACCACCATTGCGCTCAGCCATTTTCTGATAGTAATTCACTGTATCCATCGCAGAAAACCAGGGGTCAGCGAGGCCATGATAGAAAATATGCTTGCCACCATTTGTAATAAATGAGGACAGATTAAAAGACATCGCATCACCAATAGCTGCGTCTCTTGCTGTTGCGGCAATAAATTCTGCGTCTACATCCTGCGTCATCATCGTCGCAACAGGAGGACCAACAGGAGGTACACCACCACCGGCAATCAAGCCTTTAGTAAAACCAGAATTATCATCGAAGCCGGTGTCATACATAAAATGCGAATAGACCTGAACGCCTCGCGAATCGACTGGACCAGCAACAGCTTTAATTAAGGCTTGCGCCTTTTCCGGCGCGAGACAATTCTCTTTAATATTTTTATCACAAGCCAAAGACATAGGATCGAACTTACAAGCGGCAGTGTTAAAAATTAATTCGTCTTTAAGGCCGTCGAGTGCATCGCAGGATTTTATCAAACCATCGACAATGAGTTTAAGCTCGGCCTTATTAAATGTTCCACCGGGCAGCGGCAAACCATTCTCATCTTTTTCGGCAGCCAGATTCAATTGCACATTAAGCCAGCGTAAAGCCAAATTAGATAAGCCTGTGCGTATTGCGGGAGCACCGGACACAATGCCGTCGTAGAGGTAGGGGTAACGCTGGGACATGATCATGCCTTCGCGGCCACCCGTGGAACAACCAATAAAGTAAGAATGCTGTATGTCATTCCTGTAATATTTTTCTACAATGGGTTTGGTCGCTAATGTCACTCTCATATTGCCCAAAAAGAAAAAATTCAGCGCCGCTTCCTGATCGGCCATAAAGCTGCCGTCAAATACCTGCCCCTCATGGCCACTATCGGTACTTACCACAGCGAAGCCGCGATCAAGTGCAGATTTATCCCCCGCAACTTGATTTCCGATAGGCTCACCCACTGTACCGTTAAGCCCACCACCGCCTTGAAATAAATAGCGACCGTTCCATTTTTTTGGCAGATTAATCGCAAATTTTAGCGCATAGGATCTTCCATCAACACCTGTGCGACGGTCCAGTTCGCCTTCAACATGGCAGTGCGGGGGCAATAAAAACGCAGGCGCGAAAGGATTGGCTTCGGTGCGCCTATCTTCAAAAAATTCGGCGCGCTTGATTTGAATATTTGAACCTTCCGTCGCATACGATTTAAGTTGTGAACAGGCAGACTTTACATCCGCAGATGCCTGAGCGGACATCAGTAAAAATGTCGTCACCAACAATAGACCAAAAGTAGACAAAATATTTTTCATGCTAGCCTCGAATTATTTTAAAAAGTAAAGCTGTAGCTCTGGCCCGCCTCAGTCTCAAACTCCAGTAACTGCGTTTCCGCAAGCACCGGTGCAGCAATTACTTCCGGGTTATGGATCAATGCCGGTTTTATTGTCGGTGTTTGCATTAACAAATTACGCGCCGGTGTGCCTTCAGCAACTGGGCTGATTTTGATATCACCTGAAGGTTTAGGTTTGAGTTCCGAACTCAGACGCAATCGACAAGCACCGCCCAAACGCGAATGCACGGTTAGTGAACTGACTTTCCCCTCTTCCCAAGCCACGTTTATAACAAAACCGCCACGAGTTACTAAACCTTCTACACTACCTTCTGGCCAGGCGTCTGGCAGCGCCGGCAACAGATGGATAGCGCCATCGTGACTTTGCACCAACATTTCAGCTATGCCCGCTGTTACGCCAAAGTTTCCATCGATTTGGTATGGTGGGTGGGCGGCAAACATGTTGCGGTAGGTGCCTCCTGCTTCGAATTGCGCAGAACCTTCGCTGACAAGTTTGATCTGATCCGTCAGCAACTTGTAGGCGCGATTGCCGTCTTGCAAACGAGCCCAAATGCCTATTTTCCAACCCATGGACCAGCCTGTAGATTCATCCCCACGCATTTCCATGCTGTTACGTACGGCACTGAACAACAAAGGTGTGCGATAGGGCGAGATCTGATTACTGGGATGTAGACCGTATAGATGTGAGATATGGCGATGTTTGTCATCCGGGCTGTCCCAGTCCTCCAGCCACTCCTGCAACTGACCGTATTGGCCAATTTGCATGGGTGGCAGTTGTGCACGCAATGTTTTGAGCTGTTCACTGAGCTCGTGATCAGTATTGAGCAAGTCGGAGGCTTCCATCACCAAAGAAAACAAATCGAAGATGAGCTGATTATCCATG
>JBNKVX010000041.1:3052-30891 GCA_050299435.1 Cellvibrionaceae bacterium
GCATCCTGCACGCCTTCTTCGTGCGAATAATCATTTTCCGGCGAATTGCTGGGCACTACTACTAACCAGCCGGTATCCGGGTCTTCCACGAGTATATCGGCGTAAAATCGGGCAGCGTCACGCAGTACTGGATAAAATTCCGCGAGGAATTCCCGGTCGCCAGTGTAATGATAGCGATAGCCAATATGCTGACTTAACCAAGCCGTACCACCCAGCCACTGGCCCCACATGTAGGCACCATCCACTTGGCCGCTTACTCGCCAGATATCGGTATTGTGATGCACCATCCAGCCATCGGCATCATACAACTTCCGAGCGCTTTCGCGGCCGGTCACTGAAAGGTCCTTCAACATATCGAAAAGCGGATTGTGTAACTCAGATAAGTTGGTTGGCTCGGCCGGCCAATAATTCATCTCTGCGTTGATATTCAGCGTGTATTTGCTGTCCCAGGGCGGTGTCAGATCTTTGTTCCAGATACCCTGCAGGTTGGCCGCCTGTGTGCCGGGCTGCGAGCTGCTGATAAGCAGGTAGCGGCCAAACTGAAAATACATCGCCGCCAACTGCGGATCGCTTTGCCTGGCAAATTGTGCAATACGCAAGTCAGTGGGTTGATCAAGTGCTTCACCGCCAATACTTAGACGAACCCTGTCGAACTGTTCACGATAGCGTGCGATGTGTGCGGAGCGAAGCTCCTCATAGGATGAGGCCAAGGCCGTGGCCAGATGCTGATCAGCGCGCGTGAATGAGTCTGCGCTGACATCCTTATAATTGACAAAGTTGGTGGCAATGCTGGTGTATACCGTCACTTGATCGGCGCCGCGAATACTCAGACCCTGCTTCGTTGCAACCATCTCACCACCCTCGAGTACGGGTTTAATCAAGGCTGTGAATTGAATTCTTCCTGCTACACCCTCGTGATCGGTGCCCTGACCGTTCACTCGCAAAAGTTCCGATTCCACGGTAACGCTGTGCGGCATAGTACTTTCAAAGTTCACATCCAGATTGAGTTGGCCAGTCTTATCAGCGCTAATACGAGTTACCATTACCGGGGCGGACATTGCGGTAAATGTCTCACGTTCATAGCCAACACCCTTATGCCGATAACTGACCCTGGCCAATGCCTCACCGATATCCAGGCTGCGACGGTAGGCCTCGACATCTGCGCCATGCTGAAAATCAATCAGCAAGTTTCCGACCGTCTGGTAGGGCATCCCATGGTTACTGGACTTAATGGTCTCGTTCGCCAATTGCTGGGCTTCGTGGTGGCGATTGGTTAGCACCAATTCGGCAATCTTTTCCAGATGGGGCTTGAGCGAGGGCACCACATTATTTTGCGGCCCGCCAGCCCAGACGGTATCCTCATTTAATTGCAGAATTTCTCGATCCACACCACCAAACACCATCGCACCCAAACGGCCATTTCCCAGCGGCAGGGCCTCTGTCCAGGCGTTTGCAGGGCTGTCATACCAAAGTTCAAGTGTCTGCGGTTCCGTACTTTCTGACTTCTGTGCAGATTTTTGCTCGCAAGCCGACACGAGTAACAGAACGATACTTAATAAAGCACCTAAAACGAGTCTTTGAAAATGTATTGTTTTTATCATTATCAGTGTTACCTTTTAATTTTGAATCGATTTTTTACAAAACGCCCACACCCGCAATATGACCAGTTTTGTTTTGTGCCAGTAAAATCATAACGTGGCTGCCCATCTGATGGTCAAATTTAAATGATAAGGTATTACCATTAATATCACTGCGGTTTAGTTTTGTAATGCTTAAAACTGGGCTATGATATTCCAGCGTCCGCCCCTCATTTTCGCCTCGTTTAATTTTTACTTTACGGGCGCTATCCGTGTAAAACAAAGTAAAGTTAAGAGCGCTTAAATCTCCCAACCCGGAAACATCAGATGTAACATGATCTCCCTTCCGCTCCAAAACCAATTTTTTACCATCCGCTGCGGCTTTTGCTTTCATTAAGAACTTTTCCACTTTTTCAGCATTGGAGCCCACCGTTTCAAATCGACCATTAATAAGCAGTTGCGGTGTGTAATTGCTGGCTACTTGCAACTGACGCCGATACTCACTTTGTCGTGTATCGCAAGCCTCCAGAGAAAAGGAATCTTTCCAGCCCAAATAATTCCAATAGGTCACATGGCATGACAAGACAATCACATCATCGCGCTCTGCTAATTTTCCTAGTAAGCGGTCTGCACGAGGGCAAGAACTACAGCCCTGACTGGTGAAGAGTTCAAGGACAAGTGGCGCATCATCAGCAAGTGATTTAAAGGAAGTGATTGAAATACCGAGAGCCACAAGGGCTATTAAGAAATGCTTCATAGAGTTAACACACGTTTTTCTATTTTATTTTATTCAATCACCGCGACAAACCCGCCTCGAGCCAAACTGGCGATTTCAACTTTGCCTTTTTTCTTTATCTTCAGGATTTGAGTTGCGAATTTTTTCTCGTCTTCCCCATCTTTAATAATTTTTATTTGATGTTCACCGCTTTTTAAAAATGGAAAATATATTTCGAAAGTTCTTGCCTTATCTGACCCATTAATTCCGGCAACATACCATTTTTCGCCATGTCTTCTTGCCATCAATACAAATTCACCTGGATACCCATCTAACAAAATCGTGTCGTCCCAAACAACAGGGAATGACTTTAAAAAATATTGAGGCTCTTTCGGCAAAGAGTAATATCCTGATGGGCGATCGGCGAAATGCTGCAAGCCAGATTCAAATATTACCGCCAGTGCCAACTCATGCGCATAAGACGTAATATGCGGGTGTTGTGAATCTGTAAATGTAACCGGCGTGTAATCCATAGAGCCAATAACATTTCGAGTAAACGGTAAGGTTGCGTTATGTGCAGCAGCTTTATCAGTAAACGTATCTACATTGTTATACCACTCGGCGCCGTAAACACCCTCCACTGTCATCAAGTTGGGGTAAGTGCGTTGCCAACCTCTTTGAATTGTTGCCCCATGAAAATTAACCAATAGTTCATGCTTGGCGGCGTCCTTGAGAATTTCAATATAGTAATTGATCACATCTTGCTGATCACCGGGAAAGAAATCCACTTTAATGCCGTAAACACCTATTTCATTCAGCCAGGCAAATGTCTTTTTACGTTTTTCTGGATTGACAATATGATCAACTGGCGTGGGGTCGAGCCAGGATGTGCCGGAGTTGTACCACATCAAGGGTTTTATGCCTTTGCTGTTAGCATAGCGAACAATATCTTCAATATTGCCACCATTAGTCATTGCATCCCATTCCCAATCGATTAAGGTATAAGGCCACTCCATTTCCACGGCCAAATCAACATACTCAAGCAACTTTCTATAATCCTTGGAACCACGATTGTTTGCCCAATAAATCCAGGATGCCGCACCGGGCTTTATCCAGTCAGTATTTTCCAGCTCATCGGGGTCGCTGACATCCGTGGTCAAAGTTGATGAAACGATATCTTTAAGTTCGCCAACCATAAGCACTCGCCACGCAGACTCCCAGGGAAGCTCAGCCATGACACTTAATTTGGACTTCTCTTCATCACGCGCTTCCGGATAATGAACTTTATAAGCATTGTGATTAGATTTATTCGTCAATCTTGTTGCCGGACTAGTTTCATTCAGATTTGCTTCTGAAATCAAAAGAAACAAATCTTTATTTGTTTCGAACAGCGCAGGGTAAGCCCACTCTTGAGATGACTCGTCTTTTATTCCTGAAAGGTAGAGAGGGTAAAATGCTTCATAGTAGAATACATATTCCTGAAGCCAGCGCTTTGCCGTAGCGGGTATAGAGTAAGCAGTTAATTCATCAGTAATCTCGATTGATGAATCTGAACTTGCCGATATTTTATATTTAAATGCAACACCGTCATTATAGGCACGGAAGATTATTTCAAAAGAAGCGCCAGCGTCATTGATATAATAATAACTCTTCTGATTACCAAAATTCTCAATAAGCTTCTTTTTCCCGGTTATCATCTTATACTTGTCATGGATCGGGACAAGCTTGCTCTCTCCGCTGTATCTAAGATTGCCTGCGAAACTGTGTTTTGCAGTAACTAGTCCCAAGGAGGAAAATGGCAAGACTTCAACATAATCCTTTCCTTTAAAGTAGTCGATTTTAAATTGTGATGAACCCAATTTTTTGCCATCTTCAATTTTATTTTCAACCGTAATTTTTATTTTTTTGTTTGGCGATATCAGCGTATCTGCTTGAACTGTTGCATTAACTAATAAAAATGCAAACGCACCAAAAACAAATTTCTTTAGAAAATATTCTCCAACCTTATTAATTTCTGGGGTCATTGGCTTATCCGATCTTTCTGCTTTTGTATAAATTTTTCTTGGTAGAACACACAGCACAACAAATTGGAAATCTATTTCAACCAACCATTTACGGCCAGCAAGCATTACTTCCTTCGTTTTTTATCTATCAAGACATCCTGCTGCCACTTCCCGGGCTTTTTATCAGTTCGATGAATACAACCCGCCCAACAGCACGGACGCTTCTTACCTTCTAAAAGCTCATCAATAGCTCGGCTGATACGATTAATTCGAGTCTTCTCTTGCTTTGCATCTTCAACCCAGCAAATATACTCGTTGCGAGCAATAGGTGTCAGGTTTTCCCAAAGACTTATCAGCTCTTTCTTTTCAATTAAGGCATTGACTAAATCGACAGGCACCTCATGTACAAGGCCGCCTGAAATTTTTGAACTCATTTTCTCAACCTACCAGATGCATCTGACCAACCAACGTTACAATTTAATTACTTACTCGCGAAACTAATCTGCCTTTTTAAGACATTTATTAAGGATAAGATAGCCGAGCCCACCCGAGAGTATCGAACCGATAATAATTCCTAATCGTTCGTCGACAACTTGATTTACACCGCTATGCTCAAAAGCCAGCGAACCTATAAACAAACTCATAGTAAAACCGATACCACAAAGCAAAGCTGTGCCGTATAAACTTGCCCAATTCATTCCTTCGGGAAGCCTGGTCCATTTCATTTTTATAAAAGCCCAACAGAATGCAAAAATCCCCACTTGCTTGCCAATAAACAAGCCTAAAATAATGCCCAGCGGTACCGGACTAATAACCTTTTCAAGCGAAAAACCGCCCAAATTTACACCTGCGTTGGCGAATGCAAACATTGGCAATACAAAAAAATACACTACAGGGTGAAGATCGTCTTCCAAGCTCCTAAGCGGTGATCGCTCGCTTGAATTTTTTGTTTTGAGGGGAATAAACATCGCCAACAAGACCCCAGCCAGAGTTGCGTGCACACCGGATTTTAAAGTTGCTACCCACATAATGATACCAATTAATATGTAGGGGCTTTTTAAAAGCACATTTGACCGATTCATGAAATACAAAACGGGCACACAGAGTGCAACAACAGTTAATGCAAACAAAGAAATTTGTGAAGTGTAAAATATTGCAATGATTATGATGGCACCTACATCATCGAATATGGCTAAAGAGGTGAGAAAAACTTTTATAGTAACCGGTACTCTAGAACCCAGTAACGCGAGTACGCCGAGCGCAAAAGCAATGTCAGTTGCTGTAGGAATCGCCCATCCTTGTAATGCCAGCTTATTATCATAATTTACCCAGACATAAATTAAGGCCGGTATCAACATGCCACCCAAGGCTCCGACTCCGGGCAAAATGATGTTTTTTTTGTCCGTCAATTCGCCTTGCAAGAATTCCCGTTTAAGCTCCAAACCAACCAGGAAAAAAAATACCGCCATCAACCCATCATTTATCCACAACAACAGAGGCTTTAATATTTGCAAGTCCCCCACTCTGACTTCGACCGGAACATGGAGGAACAATTCATAATAAATCTCCAGAGGAGAGTTTGCGAAAACCACTGCAAGGACTGCCGCGCACATTAATATTATCCCGCTTGCAGACTCCTTCTTAAAAAACTCACTCAAAC
The DNA here is from genome assembly GCA_050299435.1 of Cellvibrionaceae bacterium. Classification (GTDB taxonomy): domain Bacteria; phylum Pseudomonadota; class Gammaproteobacteria; order Pseudomonadales; family Cellvibrionaceae; genus 1162T-S-0a-05. The sequence continues at coordinate 9,008 of JBNKVX010000041.1, forward strand.
TAAATTTTCTGTTCATGATAAGTACTTTTTTGTGTCAACATGTGAAACTCATTAAAAATATTAAATGGTATTCTGCAATCCCAGCTCGTCTGGATAAAGCTTTAAATACCAAGATTGTTCAATATAGCCATCAGGATGTTTTCTAAAATAATGTCTTAGCAGGGTCAGCGGAACAATTAATGGAATTTTAGATTCACGATAATCATGTATAAGTTTAGCCAACTCTTGCTTATCATTACTTTCTATATCCTGCTTTAAATACCCTTGTATATGCTGTAATACATTAACATGATTTTTCCTACTTGAAACTTTTTTCAACACACCCATCACGCTACGAATATATTTTTCGGAAAGTGTTTCTAACTCTTCTTTTTTCAAATCAGAAATTAAACGTCCAAGCTCTCGATAATCCTTTTGGCTACGACTCATAAGCACGTATTTAATACGGCTGTGAAAAGCGATCAAATCCTTAGCTTTCAATCCTTTTTTTACCATCATCTTCCAACATTTATAGATATACACACGCTGCACAAAATTTTCCTTTAGACGCGCATCATTAAGCCTTCCTTCCTCCTCTACTGGCAGGAGCGGGTTATTTTGCATTACTACATAGGAGAACTGCCCCACTCCACCTTGTCTAGTGGGATGCCCATCTTTATATAATTTAACGCGTTCTACGCCGCAGCTCGGTGAATCCTTTTTAAAGATATAACCATCCAGGTTCTGCAGCCAGCTTTGCTGTGATTCAGCGCAATGTTGGAGCTTTTCCGTCACATCCAAAGATTCGTTTTTTGTCCCTACCACCCTGATTTGTTCAGCGTGCACGCCTGACTGGGTATTCATAACCAAGCGAATGGGTTCTCGAGGTATTCCCAGGCCAATACTCACTTCAGGGCAAAAACTTTTGAATTCCGCAAAAGGGGCAAGCTTCTTAAGTATAAAGGTGTCTTGCTTATGGCCACCGTCAAATCTTACTTTTTCGCCCAAAAGGCAACTGCTGACACCTAAATAAATTTTTTCATTTTTATCTGAGGTCAAAGCAACAGCTCTCCTGGGCTCACTTTAAAAATTAATCCAAAAACAGGCGAGCGTTCCTAAACAATCGCATCCAGGCACCATCTTCATTCCAATTATCGGGCTGCCATGAATTATTTACAGCGCGAAACACCCGTTCGGGATGCGGCATCATAATGGTTGCTCGCCCATCTAAAGAACATAAGCCAGTGACACCCATTGGGGAACCATTAGGGTTTGCGGGATAAAGTTCGGCAATATTAAGCTGGTTATCAATAAAGCGAAGCGCTACGGTGTTATTTGTTTCACAGCTTTGCAAATCAGCATCGCGGGTGAATTCGGCACGACCTTCACCATGATCTACAGCTACCGGCATGTGCGACCCCTCCATTCCCTGCATTAATACAGAAGCCGATTTTTCAACACGCACAAGACTCGTTCGGGATTCAAATTGTTCTGAGTTATTACGCACAAAGTGCGGCCAAAGTTCTGCACCTGGAATGAGGTTCTTTAGGTTTGACATCATTTGGCAACCGTTGCAAACGCCCAGACTGAAAGTTTCATTTCGATGAAAAAAGTGCTGAAAATCGTCTCGCACAGCTTCATTAAATAGTATGGTTTTTGCCCACCCCTCGCCTGCACCCAATACATCTCCATATGAAAATCCACCACAGGCGACCAATCCCAGGTAGTCGCGCAGACTCACTCTTCCCGCAAGCAAATCACTCATGTGCACATCGAAGGCATCGAAACCTGCGCGGTCAAAGGCCGCCGCCATTTCGACATGGCTATTAACACCCTGCTCTCGCAATATTGCAATTTTTGGTCGCACACCTTTTGCGATGTAGGGGGCACATATATCTTCGTCAATGTCATAAGTGAGCGAGGCACTTAAACCTTTATCAATGCGATTAATTTGAGCAAATTCCTGCTCAGCACATTCTGGATTGTCCCTGATTTTTTGGATGTGATATGAATTGAGACTCCAGAGTGATTGCAGGCGCCCACGCTCAAAGCTCAATACGCTTTGTTCAGCATTTAGGAAGTCGATGCTTTCATCTTTAATTGCCGATCCAAGCAGGTAAGCGCACTCAGTCAAATTATATTGATCCAGCAGGGAATAAATCTTTTCTTTGTTGTTCGTTTCAATTTGCAGTACTGCTCCCAACTCTTCGTTAAACAACACGCTGTGTAAATCACTTTCAATTAAAAGATCATCCAATTTTATTTTTGCCCCGCAGCGTCCAGCAAAACACATTTCTGCGACACTCGAAAACAATCCACCGTCAGAGCGGTCGTGATAAGCTAACAACAATTTTTCTTGCAAGGCCTTTTGTATGAAATCAAAAAAGTTTTTCAACTGCTCTGCACTTTCAACATCCGGACATTGATCGCCAAGTTGATTATAGGTTTGCGCAAAAATAGATGCGCCCAAACGATTTTTGTTTTGACCAAGATCGATCAAAAATAGCTGGTTATCGTTTTGAGGTTTCAATTCTGGCGTTATCGCCAAACGCACATCGGTAACAGGTGAAAATGCTGAAATTATTAATGATAGTGGCGCAGTGACTGCCTTCTCTTCCGCATTTTCATCTTGCCATGCTGTTCGCATTGACATGGAATCTTTTCCGACCGGGATGGTAATACCCAAGGCAGGACACAAATCCATCCCCACTGCTTCCACCGTTCGAAATAATTTTTCATCTTCACCCGGATGACCTGCCGCACACATCCAGTTTGCCGAAAGTTTTATTTTGCTTAATTTTTCAATTGGTGTAGCTGCAATATTAGTAATCGCTTCACCAATTGCCATTCTTCCAGATGCCGGGGCATCAATTAGAGCGAGCGGCGTGCGCTCTCCCATGCTCATAGCTTCACCGGCATAAGTGTCGTAGGCAACCGTCGTCATCGCATAATCAGCAACAGGAACCTGCCAAGGCCCCACAAGTTGATCGCGAGCTACCTGCCCGGTCACCATTCTGTCTCCAATGGTGATCAAAAACATTTTGCTGGCTACAGCGGGGTGTTGTATCACGCGTTCAGCCGCTTCCTGTATATTGATGTTTTGGTATTCAAACTTTTGTAAATCTACTTCGAGTTTTTCTGCACTGCGATGCATTTTGGGCGCCTTGCCAAAAAGCACATTCATCGGCAGGTTAATCGGTACTGCATCAAGGTGTTTGTCGTTTACGATCAATGTTTTTTCTTCAAGCGCTTCGCCAACAATGGCGTAGGGGCAGCGTTCACGTTCGCAAATCGCAATGAATGTTTCGATGTTCTCTGGTGCAACAGCGAGCACATAGCGCTCTTGCGATTCGTTACACCAAATTTCCAGGGGCGACATACCAGGCTCATCATTCGGAACCTCGCGCAATTCAAAAAATCCTCCACAACCGCCGTCTTTCACTAATTCAGGGAATGCATTGGATAAACCGCCTGCTCCAACGTCATGAATAAATGCAATGGGATTTTGCTTGCCAAGCTGCCAGCATTGATCAATGACTTCCTGGCAGCGTCTTTCCATTTCCGGGTTTTGTCTTTGAACGGAAGCGAAATCCAAATCTTCACTGGAGGTTCCCGAGGCCATGGATGAGGCGGCCCCGCCACCCAAACCAATCAACATGGCTGGCCCACCTAATACAATCAGCAAGGAACCTGGCGAGAATTCATTTTGCTGGATGTGTTCTTCGCGAATATTCCCGTAGCCTCCAGCAAGCATGATGGGTTTGTGGTAGCCGCGCCGTTCTCCGTTAAAATTTTCTTCAAAAGTTCGGAAATAACCACAAATGTTTGGACGGCCAAATTCGTTATTAAAAGCTGCGCCACCAATCGGCCCTTCCAACATAATATCCAGAGCGGAAACAATACGATCAGGTTTCCCGTAGACTTTTTCCCAAGGCAAAGCGTATCCGGGAATCTGTAAATTCGATACGGTAAAACCGGTCAATCCCACTTTTGGTTTTGAACCTTTACCCACTGCACCTTCGTCACGAATTTCGCCACCTGAGCCGGTACCCGCTCCAGAAAATGGGGCGATGGCTGTAGGGTGATTGTGCGTTTCCACCTTCATTAACAAATGAATGTTTTCATGGTGGTATTGATATTGTTTGGTTTCAGGATTGGGAAATAATCTACCGGCTTTTGAGCCCACTACGACTGAAGCATTATCTTCATATGCCGACAACACTTCATCGCCACCTTTTTCAAAAGTGTTTTTAATCATTTTAAAAAGGGAATTAGTTTGCTCCTTACCGTCTATGCTCCAGGAGGCATTGAATATTTTGTGGCGACAATGCTCGGAATTTGCCTGGGCAAACATCATCAATTCGATATCGCTGGGGTTGCGTTTTAATTCACGAAACGCATCAAGTAAATAATCAATTTCATCATCAGCCAAGGCCAGACCCAACTCAATATTGGCTGATTCGAGTGCTTCCCGACCATGTCCAAGAATGTCGACTTGCATAAAAGGTCTGGGCTGGTGCTTTTCAAATAAAACTGCCGCCTGTTCTGGTGTTTCCAGGATCATTTCAACCATACGGTCAAAAACAAGCTGCTTAACCAAATCAAGCTCTTTCAAGCCTGACACCTGATAATGAATGCCGCGCTCAATGCGTTTGATTTTGTGTAAACCCGCGTTGTGTGCAATATCAGTCGCCTTGGACGACCAAGGGGATATGGTGCCGGCTCTGGGCACAGTGACAAATTCTTCGACACGATCCAGCTGCCAATCGTCGCATTTAGGGCCATACGTAAGTAGCGCTTGTAACACTTCGTTCTCTTTTGCATTGAGTGCTTCGTGGGTATCAACGAAGTGTAAATACCGGGTTTTTAGCTTAAATTCACTGTCATTTAGCGGTGAGTTTTCAGCGAGTAAAGCGCTTAACTTTTTAATACGAAAGTCAGAAAGGGCGGGGCCTCCACGCAAAATCAGCATAGTCAATAACAGCCTTATATTTGAGGGAAATCAGAAGGCTGTGCATTGTACTTTATCTGCTGAACCGAAACACCTGAAGTCACTAAAATTCGCATTAAAATCCTTACTAAGGGGGTTGGCATGAAAGTTGCCCTTATGACTTCTATCCAGTACACTAACCGCTGAGTCGATGCAAGCTAGTAACGCACATGCTAAAGCCCTAGAATTGGTTAAATTTTGATCTAAACGCCACATTGATCAAGATGTTTGGACTGGAACACATTTTTTTCAGCTGCGATTCAGGAAGCGCTTCGCAGTATTGGGACCGCAAGTTGAGCCCAAATGATTAAGTAAGTTAAACCTTGATTCAGGAAGTCTACAAGCAGTAAAGCAAAGGAAGGCCGGAGCGAACGAAATGAGAAAAATTGTGCTGCACGCAATACCAAAATTTGCCCTTCGATTGGGCAAGGTGGCTAAGACCCTCTTACTTTCAGCTCTGCTCTGCACTCTTTTCGTTAGCGATAAAATCCCCAGCACACTTGAATCTGTTATAGAAAGCGGTCAATTGGTGGTTGTCTCACGCAACGGCCCCACAACGTATTACGAAGGCCCTCACGGACTTACCGGGTTCGATTATGAAATTGCGCATGCCTTTGCTTCTTATCTAGGCGTTGAGTTAGTCATAAAAGAAGAAGAAAACCTTGCAATAATGCTCAACAAAGTCGATGACCGACGGGCTCACTTTGCCGCTGCGGGTTTAACAATCACACCCAAGCGCCAGGAAAAAGTACTTTTTTCACAACCTTATTTACAAGTCACTCAACAATTAATTTATCGTGCTGGTGAGAAGAAGCCGAAATCACTTGACGATCTTGTTGGCAAAAAAATCATGGTTGTCGCTAACAGTTCTCATTCAGAAAATCTTGCTCGCTTACGACGAACACAACCTGAATTGAAATGGAAAGAGCGCAGTGACTTAGAAATGTTGGATCTATTGGAAATGGTACACAGCGGAAAAATAGATTACACCATTGTCGATTCCAACTCTTACGAAATTAACAGTTCGCTTTATCCTAAAGCTTTAGTTGCCTTTGATATTTCTGAACCCGAGCATCTTGCGTGGGCTTTTCCGATATCGAAAGACCGCTCGCTTTACAACAAAGCACAAGCATTTTTTGACGAAATCAAAATTAGCGGCTCCATCGATGCCACTATGGATACTTTTTACGGGCATCTGGGCGAAATTAATTATAGCGGTGCCTTGCTGTTTACTCATCGCTTAAAGTCTCGCTTACCTCAGTGGGAAGAAAGTTTAAAAGCTGTTGCAGCCGAACAAAACCTTGACTGGCAACTGTTAGCCGCTTTGAGTTACCAGGAGTCGCACTGGAATCCTAAAGCCAAATCACCTACAGGTGTGCGTGGCTTTATGATGTTAACACTGGACACCGCAAAAGATATGGGTGTTAAAAATCGTTTAAATGCAGAACAAAGCATTGTCGGTGGAGCAAAATATTTTCAATCGATCCATGCGCGCATCCCAGAGCGCATTCAAGAGCCCGATAGAACCTGGTTAGCTCTTGCAGCTTACAATGTTGGTATGGGGCATTTGGAAGATGCACGTATTCTCACTGAACATCACGGCGGCAACCCTGATAGTTGGACAGATGTAATGACCCATTTACCTCTGCTCGCAAAACGTCAGTACTATAAGCACACCAAACACGGTTATGCGCGCGGATGGGAAGCCGTAGACTACGTGCAAAATATACGAAATTTTCACACCATCATTGCATGGTATGAAGTTGAGAAAAATCGTCTTCATGATATCGAACTAGCACAAAATAGCGAAAGCGTTCCTTCCTTCGATTCTTTTAGCCCAGTTGTACTTGAAGCAGTAAAAAACCTTTCGCCTTCATCACTCTAATTTAGTGCGTTTATTTCGAAAAAACTCACTGATAAGTGAACCACACGCGCCCTCTAAAACACCTCCCTGCCAGTGAATTTGATGATTATAAAATTCACTTGAGCTTAAAAGGGTATTGCTATCCAACATCCCAGCGCGCGGCTCACGCGCACCGTAAACCACTCGCTTAATGCGACTGTGTACCATTGTGCCAAAACACATTGTGCAGGGTTCTATAGTGACAAAAAGTTCGCATTCAGGAAGTCGATAATTATTGAGGTATTGGCTCGCGGCGCGAATAGCCATCACTTCAGCATGTGCGCTTGGATCCGAGAGGGAAATCACCTGATTCCAGCCCTCTCCAATAACACTATCTTCGAACACCACCACAGCACCTACCGGAACTTCACCGCTTTGCTCGGCTTTTCTGGCCAAACTGAGTGCCAACTGCATCCAGTGTTCATCACTTTTTTGTGTGGCTCGATTTTCAGGATCCATATTTTGCCCGCAGCAATGTTAAACTTTATCTTACTTATACGATCTTCAGATATTTATGTCCAGACTCTCTCCCATAGCCATTTTTTACGGCAGCTCGACCTGTTACACCGAATTTGTTGGTGAAAAAATTGCCAAGGCTCTTGAGCCCGAGCATGTTGACTTATATAAAGTGGGTGAAGATTCCCTGGAAAAGTTAAATAACTACCGTAACATCATTCTTGGTATTCCCACTTGGGACTACGGTGAATTACAGGAAGATTGGGAAAATCATTGGAATGAACTGGATACTCTCTCCTTAAGTGGAAAAAAAATTGCCCTTTACGGTGTGGGCGATCAGGTCGGCTATCCAGAGTGGTTTCTTGATGCAATGGGTTATTTACATGACAAAGTTGTTGCGCTCGGTGCAAACATTGTTGGGTATTGGCCAAATGACGGTTATGAATTTACCGCCTCCCAGGCACTTACCGCTGATAAATCGCATTTTTATGGTTTGGCAATCGATGAAGAAAATCAGTTCGATTTAACGGATAAGCGCATTGAAACCTGGTGCCACATCTTGGCCCATGATTTTTTTATACTTTAAAATGATTCTCTCTCATTCATGAAATTGCAGCCTTGCTCCCCATCCCAACTGGATTGGGTAGAAAACCAACCCTACTCTAGCGAGTTTCGTGATGTATATTTTTCAAAAGTATCAGGCCTTGAAGAAAGCCGCTATGTTTTTCTCGATCAAAACTCTCTTGAAATCCGATGGGAAAAAATCGAAAAGCACAAACCCTTTTTAATAGTCGAAACTGGATTTGGAACAGGGCTTAATTTTCTGGCAACTTGGCAACGCTGGCATAACTTTCTTGCTATTAAAACTGAAGATCACTCATCGACTTTAAATTTTTTCAGTGTTGAAAAATATCCTTTAAGCAAAGCAGACCTCATCAAAAGCTTGGCAGCCTGGACAGAGTTGAACGAATTCTCCCAGCGACTTATCGACGCCTACCCTCCCACTTGCACAAAGGGTTTACACAAACTTAGTTGGAAAAATATCAATTTGTTTTTATATTTCGGCGATGCGCTCGAAGGCTTAAAGCAACTTGTTCCTGACTATGAAACCGGCCCCATATTGTCCAGAAAAAATCCCAGCCTGGGGTTTAGAAAACCCAGGATCGACGCAATTTATCTCGACGGTTTTGCTCCCGCGAAAAATCCGGGCATGTGGCAGGCTGATATTTTTAAAGTATTGGCGAAAGCCTGTGATAAGCACAGCACTTTTTCCACTTTTACCGCGGCGGGAGAGGTGCGAAGAAACTTACAAGGTGCAGGCTTTATTTGTAAAAAAATCAAAGGCTTTGGCCACAAACGAGAAATGTTATGTGGCATTTTTTCAAAGGTCACAAACAACTCGGTCACCGAAAAATTATCTAATATCGAACAAAAAGCCACCTGGAAATTTGTCGAAAGTACCACTCCGAATATCCAGCCGCACACTGCCTTGGTTATCGGTGCGGGTTTAGCGGGTTGTCACATTGCCTACGCGCTCGCAAAAAAAGGAATCAAGGTAAGCGTGCTGGAAACACAAGAAAAAATAGCACAAGGTGCTTCGGGAAACCGGCGAGGAATTGTCTACACACGTTTTTCTCCACATACTGAAGCCTTGAGCCGGTTTAATTTGGCCGCACATATTTTCGCTTGCGCTTTTTATGAAAGAGAAGGTTTGTTTAAAGAAGCCGGTTCACAGTGTGGGGTATTGCACCTTGCAAGGGATAAGCGCGAAGAAATTCAATTTCAACAAATAGCAAATTTGTTCTCCTCCGATTCTGCGAACGCGGAATATGCTCAGTGGCTTGTTCCCGATAAGGCAAGTGATTTAGCGGGTTTGCAGCTTGAGCAGTCGGGTCTTTATATAAGGAACTCAGGCTGGCTTGACCCGGTAAAACTCTGTCAAAAACTACTGGAACACCCACTCATTGAGGTGTTTTGTCAGACACCTGCGGACAAGATTTATCGCGATCAATCATCGTGGATCGTTGAAAGCACAGTCAGTGGAACTACTTTTTCGACGGATTTACTTTTCATTGCCAATGCCTATGAGGCAAAAAATTTCTTAGCGCCTGTCCATCTTCCCCTAAAACAAATCAGGGGGCAGACTACTTTTCTTGAAGATGTTTCAAAACTCGGCATTCCTAAAATAGCAATTTGTGGCGATGGGTATGTGGCGCCTTACGGAAATAAGGGTATTTACCTCGGTGCGAGTTTTACTTTAAACAGTGAATCCATCAACCTGAGTTTACAGGACCATCAACACAACCTTGATAACCTAGCCAAAATCGTTCCTGCATATCAGGCGCTATCCCAGAATCAGGGCGAACCCTCACTGGGTGGCAAAGTCGGATTTCGAACCACTACATCGGATTATTTTCCGATTGCTGGCCCCGTCCCGGATTTTGATGAAATGGCAAAACGTTTCGCCCCCCTAAGTAAGAGCGCTCGTCGTTATATCGATATTTGTGGAGCCTATCAGGAAAATTTATATTGCTTGCTTGGTTTGGGCTCAAAAGGCCTTGCTTACGCTCCGCTGTTGGCGGATGCCCTGACCAGCACGATTGTCGGCGAGCCACTAAGTCTGGAAACCGCGCTTTGGCAGCATATTCACCCTTCAAGGTTTCTTATCCGACAACTCATTCGAAACGAAAGTCATCTGCTAAACTCAAAGATATCAACCTGAGAGGCATAGCTATGTTAATGGGCTTTAGCGGGCATTTGGGCTCCCAATATACGGCGCGAGATACAATTCATAACTATTATGAAAAGCTGGTGATCGAGCAGTTGGTGAGATCTAACGATAGAGCTGGCCAGGATCCTGACTTTCTTGCCGATGTGACCTGTGTTGCGCTGAACCGCCTGCCACCAAGATATATCCGTCATGACGTCGACATGACTTTTTTCCTCTCACCCACCGAAATGGACGAAATGGCTGACAAAGTCGTTCGTGCTGTGAATGACGCGGTTGCTTATGTTGAAAACCGCGAGCAGCAGAAAAATCTCGAAGAGGAAGCATTTGCTCAGCAAAAACAAACACCTCCGCCAAAAAAGTCGCGCTCAAGCAAGCAAAAAGCCAATAAAAATTGAGTTAATAACGCGTTTTAGCCCTTATCTGGCGTAAAATAAGCGCTTTTTACGACTTGGGCTCTTTGTGATACCAACACCACATTTCACCTCAATTGCTTTTATTGTAATTGTTCTATTCAGCTATTGTTCGCAAGCAGCACCTAAACTGGAATTCACCATTCTCCAGGAGCAGGCTCACGATCCGAAACTTTTCACTCAGGGCTGGATTCTGGATGGAGAAGACTTTATTGAATCGAGTGGATTATATGGGGCGTCTTTTATAAGACGTTACAATAAAGATTCCCTCGAAATTCTTAGCGAAAAGCGCTTTCCTAAAGATCAATTTGCTGAAGGACTCACAATTGTGGGGCAGCACCTTTACGTGCTCACCTGGCGAGAAAACCTGCTTTATGTTTTTGACAAGAATGAGCTTAAACCCTTAGCAAAAAAACGCTACCAAGGTGAAGGCTGGGGCTTGTGTTACGACGGCAGTCATTTTGTGATGAGTAACGGTAGCGACAAACTCTTTTATCGTGACAAAAATAAGTTCGATATAAAACGCACACTACAGGTTTTAGATGAAGGTAAGCCCGTAAAATACTTAAATGAATTAGAATATGCTCGGCAACGTATTTGGGCAAATATTTGGCAAGATGATCGAATCATCCAGATAGATCCTCTTACGGGTACAGTTCTGGCCGAAATAAAATTGACTGAGCTCGTCAACGAAAATGGTGGAAAACATCGCAGTGTTCTTAATGGCATCGCTTATGACAGCAAGCTGGATGCCTTTTGGGTGACAGGGAAAAACTGGCCAAAACGTTTTTTAATCAAAATTGCAAAGAAAAGTAAAAATGAACTCAACTGAACTACTTTCACCGGCTGGCACTTTAAAGAGTATGCGCTTTGCTTTTGCCTACGGTGCAGATGCGGTCTATGCGGGTCAGCCACGTTACAGCCTACGTGTCCGCAACAATGAATTTAATAAACTTGAAAATCTGCATGCAGCAATTGAAGAAGCACATAAGTCAAATAAATTGTTTTTTCTCGCAAGCAATCTTGCACCGCACAATGATAAAGTTCGAACTTATATACGTGATTTGAAACCGGTCATTGAAATGAAGCCCGACGCGCTCATTATGTCAGACCCGGGTTTAATTATGATGGTGCGCGAACGCTGGCCGGAACAAAGTATTCACCTTTCTGTTCAAGCTAATGCGGTGAACTATGCGAGTGTAAAATTTTGGGCAAAACAAGGGGTTGAACGCGTGATTCTTTCTCGCGAACTCTCACTTGATGAAATTGAGGATATTCGAAACGAATGCCCCGACACAGAACTGGAAGTGTTTGTTCACGGCGCCTTGTGTATAGCCTATTCCGGACGCTGCTTATTATCGGGCTACATGACTCATCGTGATTCTAATCAAGGCGCTTGTACTAACAGTTGCCGCTGGGAATACAACGTGCACGAAGCTAAGGAAAATGATGTCGGTGATCTCATTGCTGTAAATCAACTTGAATCACATCAATCAGAAAATGCTGTAAACCCGAACTTTAACGGTGTAAACGAAATTCAACCCGTTTTACTTCAGGAAAAAAGTCGGCCTGGCGAATATCTACCTACCTACGAAGACGAACATGGAACGTATATTATGAACTCCAAGGATCTTCGTGCAGTACAGCACGTAGAACGTCTGGTTAAAATGGGAATTGACTCCTTAAAAATTGAAGGTCGAACAAAATCACATTATTACGTTGCACGCACCGCACAAATTTATCGAAAAGCAATTGATGCTGCACAAGCAGGCAAAACGTTCGACAAAGCCTTAATGCTGGAACTGGAGCACTTAGCGAATCGAGGTTACACCGAAGGCTTTTATCGTCGACACGTACCAAGTGAATTTCAAAATTACGAGCAAGGTGTATCTAGCAACAGTGCACAACAATTTGTGGCTGAAGTATTGGAATACGACAAAAGCAAGTCAAGTATTACTCTTGAGGTGAAAAATCGGTTTGGCACTGGGGATACTGTTGAACTCATTACACCAAGTGGCAATGCAAGATTTAAAATCGCAAATCTCGAAGCAAAAAATGGCAAACCAATTAATGTTGCTCCCGGTTCCGGTCATATTGTCAAAACATTTTTACCCCATGCCCTCAGTGACTTTGACGGTAGCTATGCGCTTTTAATGCGTCATCACAATCAAGCATGAAAGCAAAGGAATTCTCTTCCATCGTTGTTTTGACGGGAGCAGGCATTTCTGCCGAATCCGGGTTTAAAACTTTTCGTGACAACAACGGTTTGTGGGAAGATCACCGTGTTGAAGATGTCGCGACACCTGAAGCCTTTCAAAGAAATCCGGAATTGGTGCACCGATTTTATAACTTACGGAGAAAGCAACTGTGTGAAAGTGCAAATCCAAATGCTGCCCACATAGCTTTGGGTGAATTTGAAAAAAAGTACAAGGGTGACTATCTCCTTGTAACCCAGAATGTAGATAATCTGCATGAGCTGGGTGGTAGCCAAAGCCTGATTCACATGCATGGCGAACTTTTCAAAGCGCGTTGTTTAAAATGTAGTGAAATAATGAAATGGACAAAGGATATGTCTGTTGACACTCCTTGCCCAAGCTGCCAAAACACCCACTGCCTGCGGCCTCATATCGTATGGTTTGGTGAAATCCCACTGGAAATGGAATGTATAGAGCAAGCACTGCTAGCCTGTGATTTATTTGTTTCAATAGGCACATCCGGAAATGTTTATCCCGCAGCAGGTTTTGTTCAACTCGCGCGTTCAATTAACGCGCATTGCGTAGAACTTAATCTCGAAGCTTCAGAAGGTCGTTTTCACTTCAACGAATTCCACTGTGGGCCCGCCACTTAAACAGTCACCCGGTTTTTTTCTGAGGAGTGAATATGTCGTCGTCAAGACTCAAATCCCTTTTAGATGAAATTGATCGACTTAATGCAGCCGATCCGAACACAACTTTGTTAGAAGGAAAAACGCTTCCTTGTGAATTAATTTACGGTCAACGTATGTCGCAATGTTTAAACCAATTTAACCCTGATGCGGGTGAACTTCTGCAAATTGCCGTGCGAGCACAACATCTTGAACGCTGGGTGCTGGCCCGTTCTGATTTTCCTGAAGGCAGAAGTGGTTACAAAAAATGGCGCTCTCAGCTCGCTCTGCACCACGCCTCTCGAACAGCTGAATTGATGCAAAACAAAGGATTTAGTGATGAGGAAATTGAGCGGGTTAAATATCTTTTACAAAAACGAGGCTTGAAGCGGGATGACGAAGCACAGTGCCTGGAAGATGTGGCCTGCCTAGTCTTCCTACGTTTCCATTTTGAAGATTTTGCTGAAAAGCACAGTCAGGAAAAGTTAATCAACATTTTACAACTCACTTGGAAGAAAATGTCAGAAAAAGCCCAGCAAGTCGCTCTCGCCACTGAGCTCAAGCCCCATTTAGCCGAACTGCTTAGCCGCGCTTTAAGTTCCTATTGACACAAATTTCATTATTACCTGAAATTTTAAAACTAAAAGCTCTAACTAAGAACCAAATACGAGCAATTCATGTTGTTTAATAAAAATTTAATCTAAGTAAAATTTCGACCTTTCACCACTTAACATCGACCTCCCACACTTCAATTTTTTGAACTAGTTCAAACTTTTACCAATTTAAATAACTTAATGTCATGAAAGACCCCGTAAAAACATGAAAAGTGCATTACTGACTAGGAACTAGGTCACATCTGGCTTGACATTCAAACGCTCGACTATTTAAATGAAGACAAATTGAGCAGTAAAAGTTATATAACAAATAGTTACTGGCTATAGGTGTCCGAAATGAAAAGACTGGCTTCCATAATTACACTGTTGGCATCGGTTGTTTTGATGTCCAATGCGTATGGATGCGATGAGCAATGTATGCGAGATCAGGCCGAAAGCCTAGGTAAGACCTTCCCTTCTTATCTTACATGGGCCTACTGTGACGATCTTCGTATGGAGTTCATGACCAGCACCATGCGCAGCCTGGAAAAGTACAAAGATCAAAACCTCACCCCCAAGTTCAAGGGACCACTCAAAAACACCAAAACCTTCATTGAACAGCGTAAAGAATGGCTAGGCGAATGTGATAGTTATCTGAGTGCAACCAAGAATAAGCGAATTTTTGAGGATGACAAATCAACGGAAGAGATTTTTGATGCGATGGATGCTGTAACAACTGAGTTAGATGAGTTGATTGCTGGCGTTCACTATGATGCAAGCTCTGGCGAAGATCCCAGCGCAGTAACAAAAGACAAGTTCAATAGTCTTTTTAAAACCGTTGACGATCACAAAACCCTAATGCATCTCAAGGGAAAGTACGTATTCCGCTAGACCTTAATGATTCAAAAACAGCATGTAAACAACGAGCACCCCTTCAAATAGAAGCGGTGCTCTTTTTATGTATACGCGTGACTTTTGCAGCCGAAGCAATAGCTTCCATACCACATCTCAGCAGTTTGGCTTGTTCAAAAGCAGTTAGTTGACTGGGAAAGTTGCTGGGAAAAACTCCCATTGGTTGGCGGGGGTCGCCTTCAATTACAATCTTAAAACCTGATGAGTGATAAGCAGATCTGGTTTTCAGATCCACTGTCCAAGCTCGAAAATCCATCGCAGTAGCCTCAATTAGTATTTCTCCATGGTAAACCTTGGTCTAGCAGTTCCATTGATGCGTCTTCATTGGTGTTTACGACACTTATTATCACGATATTGTTATTATTCTTAACGATTCTGGCGACCGTCTAATTGGGCGCAAAGCTTACACGACTCGGAGGGATAATTTTTGAAAGCTTTGTTTTCTGTGCCACTTTTATAGTGAGGCAATTATCATTTATGAAATACAAAAGCTTATAGATCAATTTCGTCCTAAATTACTAACAAAAGTGCTCACTTTTTTTCAACTCTGAAAAACCAACCGTTAGTCTGCATTTCATACTAAAAGGTATACGCTTCAATGTATTTCTTGAAGGCGGGCAAAGCCTAAAGAAAAAAGGGTCTAAATGTTTGAATTAGAAACTGTACTATTCCCATTCAATTGTAGCAGGTGGCTTACTTGAAATATCGTAAGTGACTCGAGAGACACCCGCAATTTCATTAATAATTCGATTGGAAACCTTTTCAAGTAGTTCATAAGGCAGATGTGCCCATCGGGCCGTCATAAAATCGATAGTTTCAACGGCACGAAGCGCGATAACCCACTCATAACGTCTCGCATCTCCAACGACGCCTACAGATTTTACGGGTAGGAATACGGCAAAAGCCTGGCTGGTTTTGTGGTACCAATCTGCAGCATGCAACTCCTCAATAAAAATTGCATCGGCTTCTCGCAAGATATCGGCGTAATCTTTTTTTACTTCACCGAGAATGCGAACACCCAATCCAGGACCTGGAAAAGGATGACGATAAACCATGTCGTAAGGTAATCCTAATTCGAGACCAATCTTTCTGACCTCATCTTTAAAAAGTTCTCGCAGAGGTTCAACGAGTTTTAACGTCATATCCTCAGGTAATCCACCCACATTGTGATGTGATTTAATAACGTGAGCTTTGCCCGTTTTTGCTGCTGCAGATTCAATGACATCAGGATAAATTGTACCCTGAGCCAACCAATGAATATCCTTTAGCTTTTCAGCTTCCGCATCAAAAATTTCGATAAAGGTATTGCCAATGATTTTTCGCTTCTGTTCCGGGTCACCAATACCTTTTAACTTTCCCAGAAATTTTTCTTCGGCATCAGCACGAATTACCTTTACACCCATGTTGCGCGCAAACATTTCCATGACCTGATCGCCTTCATTTTTGCGCAACAAGCCATTATCAACAAACACGCAAGTGAGTTGATCGCCAATGGCTTTGTGTAATAAAGCTGCGACAACAGATGAGTCAACTCCGCCCGATAGGCCCAATAAGACCTTATCTTTACCCACGTTTTTCTGTACGCGTTGAACTGCGTCTTCTACGATATTCGCCGCTGTCCACAATGCAGAACATGCACAAAGGTCTTTTAGAAAATGTTCAAAAATTCTTTTACCTTGCAGTGTGTGTGTCACTTCCGGATGAAATTGCACCCCATAAAAGTGCCTACTTGCATCAAACATTCCTGCAATGGGGCAGGAAGGTGTCGATGCCATCAACTCAAATCCCTCGGGAAGTTTTGAAACTTTGTCTCCATGACTCATCCACACATCCAACAAGGTTTGACCCTCATTATCAATATGATCCTTGATGTCGCGAAATAATGGATTGTCTTTGCGAACTGTAATTTGGGCGTAACCAAATTCGCGTATCATTGAGGATTCAACGGCGCCGCCCAACTGCTCGGCCATGGTTTGCATGCCATAACAAATCCCCAAAACGGGAACACCCAACTCAAAAACGATTTGCGGCGCGCGTGGTGAAAAATCCGCATCAGTAACCGATTCCGGACTACCTGCCAATATGATGCCTTTGGGTGCAAATTCTTTAACTTGTTGTTCACTGATATCAAAGGGGAGGATTTCAGAGTACACGCCAATCTCGCGCACTCGTCTGGCAATCAGCTGGGTGTACTGTGAACCAAAATCCAATATCAGAATGCGTTCAGCATGGATATCGAGTGTCATAGTTTGTCTTTAAATACTTGGTTTATCGGCCGTTTATAGGGTAATTCGGTGCTTCTTTGGTAATGCTCACGTCGTGTACGTGGCTTTCACCCATACCTGCGCTGGTGACTCTGACAAATTCCGGCTTGGTGCGCATATCCTGAATCGTTTTCGAACCGGTATAACCCATCGCAGCCCTTACTCCACCCATTAACTGATGGACAATTGCACTAAGCGGCCCTTTGTAGGGAACACGCCCTTCAATTCCTTCCGGAACCAGTTTTTCCATGCCCTGTGAGGAATCCTGAAAATAACGATCAGATGAACCCTGGGTTCGTGCCATAGCGCCGAGCGATCCCATACCGCGGTAGGACTTATAAGTACGGCCCTGATAAAGTTCCACTTCACCAGGCGCTTCTTCTGTTCCTGCAAACATGGAACCCATCATCACTGCATGTGCACCGGCTACAATGGCCTTGGCAATATCGCCGGAAAAGCGAACACCGCCATCTGCAATAACAGGAACACCACTACCTTCCAACTCTTTTACAACATTCGCAATCGCCGAAATTTGCGGTACACCCACACCCGTTACGATTCGCGTTGTACAAATTGAGCCGGGGCCAATGCCAACTTTTACCCCATCAGCACCGGCATCAACTAATGCTCGCGCCGCTTCTCCGGTAGCAATATTGCCACCAATCACCCCGATTTCCGGGTAAATAGTTTTAATTGCCTTAACGCGGTTGATAACATTACGTGAGTGACCGTGAGCAGTGTCTACCACCAATACATCCACGCCAGCAGCTGCCAGAGCAGCTACGCGCTCGTCTGTATCAGGACTGGTGCCAACACTCGCGCCAACACGAAGTCTACCGTCACTGTCCTTACAGGCGTTGGGGAAGGTTTCGGCTTTGTTGATATCCTTAACGGTAATCAAGCCTTTGAGTTCAAACTTGTCATTTACAACCAGAACTTTTTCAATACGGTGCCGGTGCAAAAGTTCACGAATATCGTCGTTTTCAGTGCCCTCTATTACCGTTACCAACTTCTCCTTTGGCGTCATTATGCTGGCAACTTTGGCGTCCAAATTTGTTTCAAATCTCACATCACGCCCTGTTACTATCCCAACAAGGTCGCCATTCGACAACACCGGCACGCCTGAGATTTTGTTTTTTCGTGTGAGCGCAATCAAATCATTGATAGTGGCGTCAGCCTCAATGGTGATGGGATCCTTTACGACACCGGCCTCGAATTTTTTGACGGCACGCACTTCTTCAGCTTGCGCTTCAATACTCATGCTTTTGTGAATGATGCCAATACCCCCTTCCTGTGCCAGCGCGATAGCCAAGCGCGACTCAGTCACTGTATCCATTGCGGCAGAGATAAGGGGTATATTCAGCGCGATGCTGCGCGTAATTTGGGTTCGTAAATTGACATCTTTTGCGGTGATGTCCGAGTAACCGGGGACGAGTAATACATCGTCAAAGGTGAGTGCTTCTTGAGCAATACGTAACATGAAGGACTGTACCTCGAAAATAAACGCGCAATTATAATGATTTGCTCTTATGGCGTAAACGAGATTGCATCTCTATTTAAGCCTCATATGCTTTCTGGCAATACGGTAGAATAAGCGCATGTCGACTGATCCGAGCCAAAACAGTACACGAAAAGTGTTCAGCATCAGCGAGCTCAATCGCAAAGCGAAGGAGCTTTTGGAAATCCATCTGCCTCTCATTTGGGTTGAAGGTGAAATTTCCAACCTCAGTCAACCCTCTTCCGGCCATTGGTATTTCACTCTTAAAGACGAAAATGCGCAGGTTCGTTGTGCAATGTTTCGCGGGCGCAACCAATACCTCAAATTTAAGCCCGCGGCAGGTGATTTTGTCAGCGCGCGAGTGCGTGTCAGCTTGTATGAAGGGCGCGGCGAATTTCAATTGATTGTTGAGCACATGGAAGAAGCCGGGTTTGGATTATTACAAAAACGTTTTGAAGAATTAAAAAGCAAATTGCTGCAAGAAGGCTTGTTTGAAGAGATCCACAAACAGGAGTTACCCGAATATTGCCGAAAGCTCGCCGTAATCACCTCACCAACTGGCGCAGCGATTCGCGATGTATTGCATGTATTAGCGCGTCGCTTTCCCTTGATGGAAGTGCAAATAATTCCAAGCCTGGTTCAAGGTGATGAAGCTATCGATCAAATTGTCGACGCTATTTCACTTGCTAATCGCGCACCTGATATCGACGCTATTTTATTGTGTCGTGGTGGCGGTTCCATCGAAGATTTGTGGGCCTTTAATAGTGAGCGCGTTGCCCGCGCCATTTTCGCATCACAAAGACCGCTTGTGAGCGCAGTGGGTCATGAAGTGGATTTTACTATTGCAGATTTTGTGGCCGACCTTCGCGCACCAACCCCCTCTGCAGCCGCTGAAATATTAAGTCCTGATATCGAAGATCTAACAGAAATGTTAACGGGCTATGCCATTTTGTGTGGCAATGCTATTCAAAGAAAACTGGCGAGCCTAGCGGAAAAACTCCGATATTTTAGTGCACACGTGCGACATCCAGGTGAGCGCTTGCAGCAAAAAGCTCAGCTACTGGACCATCTTGAATTACGCCTTAAAAAAAGCCCACGTATTTTCCTGGGCTCACCGTCGGATAAATTACATAAATTGGGTGCCCTACTCGATATGGTAAGCCCACTCGCGACATTAAAACGCGGTTATGCCATTGCACTCAATAAACATGGCAAAGCCATTCAAGACCCCAAGCAAGTTTCAGTTGGAGACAAACTCAGAATTAAGGTCAACAAGGGAACACTGAACACTTGCGTTCAATCGCTGGAAAGTCAGTAGGGTTAATTATGAGCGAAATCCAGGTTCCCTATCTTCTCGAATTTATTGCTTTTCTCCTCACAGTCGTATTGATTGTTCCTATTTTTAAACGCATGCGAATCAGCCCGATACTCGGTTACCTGGTTGTAGGAGCCTTGATCGGCCCACACAGTTTTGCCCTGGTTAAAGATGCCGAACAAGTTCAACACATCGCAGAATTAGGTGTTGTATTTTTACTGTTTGCAATTGGTCTTGAACTTTCTTTTAACCGTCTAAAACATTTTTCGACCCTAATATTTGGCTTAGGTAGCGCACAGATTCTGGTTTGTGCTGCAGTAATAGGATTAATTGCTTTCACTTGGGGCAATTCGGCAAAAGCGTCTTTGATTATAGGATTGTGTTTGGCCTTATCTTCAACCGCTATGGTTATGCAATTATTGAGCGAGAAAGGTGAACTCAATTCAAATCATGGTCGTGCCGGTTTTTCAGTTTTGCTAATGCAGGATTTAGCAGTTATTCCCATTTTACTTTTGTTAACCGCTATGGCCGGTGGCAAGGAAGAAAGTTTACTTTCATTTATTTTTCTTTCCTTCGGCAAAGCCTTGCTTGTCATTTTGTTAATCGTCTTTTTAGGACACTTTGTTTTACGGTATTTATTCCGTTTTGTCGCTCGCGCCCGAAGTATTGACGTTTTTACGGCCATGACCTTGCTCGTTATTCTTGCTACCTCAGTCACCACAGCCTTTGCCGGTTTATCAATGGCCCTGGGCGCATTTTTAGCGGGGGTTCTACTCGCCGAAACCGAATTTCAACATCAAATTGAAACTGAAATAGAACCTTTCAAAGGTTTATTACTCGGTTTGTTTTTTATGGGCGTCGGCATGAACCTTGATCTGCTTGTCGCTTTTCAACGTGGCATTTGGGTGGTTTTATCGGTAGTTGGATTGATTTTTATTAAAGCAATTATCACAACAGGGCTGGCCTTGTTGTTTCGCTTGCGATTAAAAGATGCATTGAGAACGGGTTTAATTCTCAGTGAAAGTGGTGAATTTGCTTTCGTTGTCATCGGGCAAGCGAGTTTACACTATGCGCTTATTCCTTTTGAAGTGGGGCAGTTTATGGTCGTTGTCGCCAGCTTTTCGATGATGCTCACGCCCATACTCTTCTGGCTTGGGCAAAAATTGTATGTGCTTCTATCTCGTGACCACGACGCGGACAAGCAAGGCAATAGCAATCATAAGGAAGGCATACACGATCACGTGATTATTGCAGGCTTTGGTCGAGTGGGTAAAGCCATTGCGATCGTCCTGGAAAAACAAAGTTTACCCTACATCGCTATCGATACAGATGCTGACAATGTCAAAGCTTACCGCGAAGCCGGTTATCCGATCATTATGGGGGATGCAAGCCGCAAGGAATTACTAAAAAAAACACACATCAGTCGCGCTCGCCTCTTACTCGTCACCGTTGACAATGCGTCAGCGGCGAAGAAAATGGTGACGGAAGCACGTAAGGAATGGCCAGATTTAAATATCATTGTCCGCGCCCACGATAGCAGTCACTCAGATGAATTACTTAAAGCCGGGGCAAATCGTGTCGTACCCGAATTATTTGAAGCCAGCCTACAACTTAGCACACATGTGCTGTGTTCATTAGGGTTTTCCAAAGAAGAAGCTTACGCCAATATCGAATACTTGCGGCGTGAAGAATACGAACTCCATTCTTCAAACTAACTATGCCAATTTCACACAAAAAAATCGCCATTCTCGGTGCTGGATTATTAGGAACATTGTTTGCTTGGCGCTTGCTAAAATCCAGCCATAAAATAGAAATTTTTGAAAAAAACACAGCGAAAAAAAACACCAGTGCAGCGTGGACAGCGGCTGCAATGATTTCACCCATGAGCGAAGTTGTTGTCTCTAATCGCAGTGTTTATGACCTTGGGTTGCAGTCTTTGCAATTGTGGGAATCCTGGTTAAGCGAACTCA
>JBNKVX010000042.1:0-30109 GCA_050299435.1 Cellvibrionaceae bacterium
TCGCAGGTGATTGATACGGAGCCAAACTGGACTCCAGACGGAAAAAGTCTAATTTTTGCGTCAGATCGTGGTGGAAATCCACAAATTTACCAAGTCTCACTTGCAAGTGGGCGGGTAGAACGCTTAACCTTCGAGGGCGAATACAACGCGCGACCACGTTTGTCGCCCGATGGTAAGAGCCTCGTGATGGTGCACCGCGAAAATGGCATTTATCATATCGCCTGGCAAGATATTGCGTCGGGTGATATGCGAATTCTTACCGAGACATGGCTTGACGAATCGCCTAGCATAGCGCCTAATGGCGCCATGCTTTTGTATGCTACCCAGCACAATAAAAAAGGAGTTCTTGCTGCTGTTTCAATGGACGCTGGGGTAAAATTTAGACTACCTTCGAAACAAGGTAATGTGCGCGAGCCAGCTTGGTCACCTTTTGCAGATTGATCGTAAAATTAGACGAATCGTAAGGTTCATGTACATCTTTAACCACTTGGGAGTGACAAAAATGACTAACACCTTGAAAACTTTACTCGCTTTGTTTGTTGTGCTTGGATTTTTAGCGGGTTGTGCTTCTCAAACTGAAGAAATTGAAACATCGGATGAACCTGTTGTTGAAACAGAAGATGAACCTATGGTAGAAGAAGCGCCAGTTGATGTTGCTGCTGATGCTGACACCATCTTTTACTTTGACTATGACCAAAGCACTCTGAAATCAGAAGCGCGTTCTGCTTTGCTTTTGCACGCAGAAAGCTTGAAAGCCAGTCCACGTTCAATTCGCCTGGAAGGCCACGCTGATGAGCGCGGCAGTCGCGAATACAACATGGCTTTAGGTGAGCGTCGTGCTAATGCAGTACGTGATTTCCTCGTACTTCAAGGTGTCGACAGCTACTTGATTGAAACCATCAGCTACGGTGAAGAACAACCTGTTTCTGTGGGCAGTGATGAATATTCCTGGTCACAAAACCGTCGCGTGGAACTCAAGTAAGTTTAACCACTCTAAGATTTCATGTTTAAAGTGATACCTCGTGCCGCCATCGGTTTGATGGCGGCATCTGTCCTTTCCTTTCTCAGTTTTTTATCTACCGGCGTGTTAGCGCAGGCAGAGGTGGTCGACCCTATTCCGGTCGGGGGCAACCGCTCGACTTATAATGCAGCAAGCAAGCCGTCACAAGCGCAGCAAGATTCTTCGCAAATCTCCGCGGAGTTTTACTACCAGTTTCAAGCTTTGCAACAGGAAGTGATGCAATTGCGTGGCTTGGTTGAAGAGCAAGCTCACGAAATAAAAAAATTAAAACAACAAAGACTGGATGATTATTTGGATCTCGATCGTCGTTTGAGTAATTTGCGTGGCGGTGCAAATACAGCGGGAGGCATGAGCTCAGGTGGCCCTCAGTCTACTCCACCAGTACCTTCTATTGTTACCGGCACTCGTCCCGCACCGGCGGATGAGCTAAAACAATACCGCGCAGCGATAGATCTTTTATTAAAACAACAAGATCAGAATGGTGCGATCACAGCCTTAAATCAGCATTTACAAACTTATCCAAAAGGACGTTATGCCGCCAATGCACAGTATTGGCTTGGCGAAATTTATTTGCTCAAAGGTGAATTGGATCAAGCATCAAAATGGTTTAAAACCTTGATAACGGAATATCCAGGACACAACAAGGCGCCAGATGCAAAATTTAAACTGGCAAAAGTGTATGATTTGCAGGGCGAAAAAGATCAGGCACGCCGCTTACTTGAAGAGGTTGTTCAATCCGGAAGCAGTTCAGCAAAACTCGCGCAGGATTATTTGGACAATAAACTCTAGGCCTGCGCTTCTTAGCGTTTACCATCAATGAATCAGCAATCTTCGCTCAGAATTACTGAAGTGTTTTACTCTTTACAGGGTGAAGCGCGTCTCAGTGGTTACCCTACGGTTTTTGTTCGTTTAACCGGTTGCCCCTTGCGCTGTCATTACTGTGATTCCGCTTATGCATTTCACGGTGGCACACGTCAGAGTTTTGATGAATTAATCGATAAAGTGAAATCGTTTTCTTGCCCCCGTGTGTGTGTGACAGGAGGTGAACCCTTGGCACAGCCTGAAGCTTTTAGTTTTATTCGCAGGCTTTGTGATGAAAAATATTCTGTCTCTTTGGAAACCAGTGGCGCAATGAACATTGCCGAAGTGGATGAGCGCGTGAGTGTAGTTTTGGATTTAAAAACACCTGCCTCAGGTGAGATGGAACGCAATCTCTACAGCAATATTGAAATCCTCAGCGTAAAAGATCAGGTGAAGTTTGTAATCTGCGATCGAGAAGATTATGAATGGAGTCGATTTAAAGTGGACGAGTTTCAACTTACCGAACGCGTTGGTGATGTTTGGTTTTCTCCTTCGTTTGAACAACTCAATGCGCGTGAGCTAGGAGAGTGGATGCTCAAAGACAAACTAGCGGTAAGGCTGCAATTGCAACTCCATAAACAATTGTGGGGAGACAAACCTGGTGTCTGAGCAACGACGTGCAGTCGTTTTAGTGTGTGGGGGGGGTGCTTCCACTAACGTCTTGGCTATTGCTGGGAGCAGGGCTACAGTTGCTATACGCTTAGTTTTGATTACGGACAACGCCACAAAGTGGAATTGGATGCAGCTGCGCGTATCTCAGCTCGTTTTAAGGTGCAGGAGCACAAAGTAGTTAAACTGGATTTGAGATCGATTGGGGGATCTGCTTTAACTGATGACAATATTGCCGTGCCCGAGGAGGAAACATCGGGCATTCCTGTAACCTATGTGCCTGCGCGTAACACGGTATTTCTATCGATAGCACTAGGCTGGGCTGAGGTTCTACAGGCTGAAGCCATTTTTATTGGTGTGAATGCAGTCGATTATTCGGGCTACCCAGACTGCCGTCCTGAATACATCGAGGCTTTTCAGAATATGGCCAATCTTGCGACAAAAGCTGGCGTAGAAGGCAATGTACTGCAATTTAAAACCCCCTTAATTGCCATGAGTAAAGCTGACATTATTCAGCGTGGAATAGCCTTGGGGGTGGATTACTCAAAGACGGTGAGTTGCTACCAGGCAGACATGCACGGTCGGGCATGTGGTAAGTGTGACAGCTGCCGATTGCGGCGAGAAGGCTTTCAGCAGGCTGGCCTTGATGACCCAACGGTTTACCAAGCCTGAGTGAGCTGGGAAAAAGCGCTTGAGTTTTGTTGCTAAATCATTACTATATGCGCCTTCTCGCGGCAGGGCCGCCGAGGAGGAAAAAGAATTTGGGTCGTTAGCTCAGCTGGTAGAGCAGTTGGCTTTTAACCAATTGGTCACTGGTTCGAATCCAGTACGACCC
The DNA here is from genome assembly GCA_050299435.1 of Cellvibrionaceae bacterium. GTDB lineage: Bacteria > Pseudomonadota > Gammaproteobacteria > Pseudomonadales > Cellvibrionaceae > 1162T-S-0a-05. Next base: position 3,327 of record JBNKVX010000042.1, read on the forward strand.
ACCATATTCGTAGGGGGACGCTTGTCCCCCTTTTTCGTTTCGGTGAAACTATAGCAATTCTGATAGCACACGCTAAGCAGTGTGTCACTGACGGCGAGTACGAGATAGTGAGTACGAGATAGTGAGTACCAAGCTATGACCAAAACGATTAGCCCACAAGATCTTGTCAAAGAATATCTGGATCAGGCTATCGCCTTGCGCGATGAACACAGTAAGAATCCAGCACCTACCGAAGATAAAATAGCCAGCATTAAAGAAAGCCTTCGCGAGAATAACGCTGTCTTAATTGCACACTATTACACCTCTCCAGAGGTTCAGGCTTTAGCTGAACTAAGTGGGGGCTTTGTAGGTGATTCTCTTGAGATGGCACGATTTGGCAAACAGCATGCTGCGTCTACCCTAATTGTTGCCGGGGTAAAATTCATGGGGGAAACCGCCAAGATATTATCCCCTGACAAACGTGTATTGATGCCCACACTCGAAGCAACTTGTTCCCTGGATTTGGGTTGCCCAGTGGAGGAGTTTTCAGCGTTTTGTGATCTGCATCCAGATAGAAAAGTTGTTGTTTACGCGAATACCTCAGCGGCTGTTAAAGCTCGTGCGGATTGGGTTGTTACTTCAAGCATCGCTTTGGATGTAGTGGATTATCTTGATAAGCAGGGAGAAAAAATCATCTGGGCGCCCGACAAGCACCTTGGTCGTTATGTGCAGCAAAAAACGGGTGCTGATGTTTTATTGTGGGATGGCTCCTGCATAGTGCATGAAGAGTTTAAAGCGCGTGGTATAGAAGATTTAAAGAAACAATACCCTGAAGCTGCAGTACTTGTGCATCCGGAATCGCCTGAACCTGTCGTTGACCTAGCCGATGTTGTCGGCTCGACATCACAGCTTATCAATGCCACAAAGACCCTGCCAAACCCTGCCTTCATAGTGGCTACGGATCAGGGAATTTTTTACAAAATGCAACAGGCCTGCCCAGATAAACAACTCTTTATTGCGCCGACTGCCGGTAGTGGGGCGACCTGCCGAAGTTGTGCAAATTGCCCCTGGATGGCGATGAATGAATTGGATGTACTTGCAGAGGTATTCAGCAAAACTGACAACGAAATTCAGGTCGCGCCTGAATTGATTGAAAAGGCACTGGTACCGCTTAATCGAATGCTGCAATTTCGATCCAATTACTAAATTCAAATACTTTAAAAACAACTCATTCGTCGGTGGTGGTATCAGTCGGTAGTGGTAATAGTTACGCTGCGAATTTGATGCGCACTAATTCTGCCACCGTCAAAAGTTGAATCAAATTGGCCCAGCTGTGTTTTGATCACATTGACTGTCGTTGTGCAATCTCCATTTAAATAAACTGAATCCAGGGTGCCTGCGTCCAGGATTGCCATTCCAATGTCGCTACTCTCAATTTGGCTATAGCTGTCAAAATCGCCGTTTATGCACGAGCTTTTTATTTCCAGGCTCATGCTAACACCGATTTGAGTGGGAGACCATTCAATGGCTAACACGTCGTTGCTGCGGCTGTAGCTATCATTTGACTCGGGCGCGAGCAGTGAAAAAGCCGCGGGCATTTGCACAGTGGAATATTTTGCGTCAGTATCGATTTCACGTAACAAGGCCACAGCGTATTGACCTTCCGCACTTGGCGGCAGACGGCCTGCATACCAGGCATTGTGATAAAAAATATCGCTGTTAAAAAAATAATCCCCGTTGTATTGCGCGCGTGTCATCAGTGTCTGGGTTTGTTCGAGTTGTTCTAGTGAAGAAAATAAATCTTCGCCAAAATCAAGATCATCAATATTATCTCCAGTGGAGAACCATAATTTGTCACCGGAAACCAGACGAATAAAAACGTCACCATCACTGCTTGGACTTGGCGCTTGATCTTTGGTTAGTTGTGCGGCGGCGTAAACTTGATCACTGCCGTCAGAATAGATTTCGAAGGTGGCGAAAATTTGCGAACTATTTACATCACTTGAATTAACGGTTGAGTCGTCGTCACAAGCGAGAAGAAAAACTCCACACGAAGCAGATGCAATTATTTTAGTGTATTTTTTTATATTCACGAATTTATCCTCTCTTGTTAGAACGAAAAACGTATACCGGCTTTGGGTACGGTAATATCACTGCCTGATACATCGCTAAACCATGCGACTCCAGCGTGTAAAGTGATTAACTCACTCAAGTGTTTTGCGAGGATAATTTCAGCGAAAGGGCTGGTGTCGCTTTCGGAATTTATCTGTTCACCGTCTAGAAACATTTCCGTGTTGGTCGCTGCAACTCCCGCGCCCACTTCTAGATTGATTCCATTCAGGCGAATTACTTTAATCAATTCAAGATAGGCGCCGACAATTTCCAAACGATTATCGAAGCTGCCATTATCAAGTGTGAAATCGCCGAGTTCTAAATAGCCAGCACGTAAATTTACTGATGGTATCGCATAGGTAAAAGCGACCCCGTGGACGGTGGAATCGTCAAAATTGCTGTTTGAGGGAATGCCTATACCAATCACTGCGTCAATCTGCATATTTCGTTCGGCAAAAGTGAAATGAAAAGGTATAAACAATAAACAAAGCGTAATCGGCCAGATTTTAAATTTTATTCCAGGCTGCATAAGTGCGCTCACTCCTTTCATTGGATTTTTTTGTGGTTTCAGAGCATCTTATATCGGGAATAGAGAACCAATGAACCAACAATCGTGCCTTATTTCACTGTTATTGGTTACTATTTTTGTTGAATATTTTTAGAGTTTGAACAATAAAGCTTCCGGCTGATTCTTGATAGAAATATAAAAGCCTTCGACAAGGGGAAGTAAATTACTGAGTTCTTCTTTGCTGCAATCGGCTAGCAGAGTTTCCAGAACGTCCAGGCGTTGTGCTTGCATGGATCGTATTTTTACAAAATGGGTGCCGGCGAGTGCAACAAAAGGGTGGATGCCGGTAGCGATTGTCCAACGTACAGCCATTAGCATATTAAAACGCGGTTTTTGCAAAGGTTTTTCATACTCCTGATAGGTGTTGGTCGATATGTCCATCGACGTAGCCAGGTCTTCCTGAGTGAGGTTATAAAAAGTGCGTATAGCACGAATGCCTTCCGCGATAGCGATATAAATACAATGTTCATTTTCTGAGATAGCTTTTGAAAAGTCGACTTTCGTTAAATGCGTCGGCTGATAGCTAATTACCGATTTTTTGTTGTCCATGAGTGCTACCAAAACTTTGCACAATTTGATGAAGTAGCCATCATTGATTGAATTCGCATAGAACAAGATACGGTCGAACCAGGGGTCCTTGGGGGGAAGTTTTATTAACTCACCATATTTTGAATTTTGCAAAAGATGAAAAAGCGGCAGTCCACATTTCAAGGTGATGCGTTGAGCAATGTCCAAACGAATCGTTTCTTCGCCGGTTTCGTATTTCCGGTATTGGGAACGGGAAATTCCTAGAAGATGAGCGAATCTATCTTGCGAAAAGCTGAGTGAAGTTCTGAAACCAAGCAGATTTCTGGATATGTGACTTCGAGCGTTTGCGTCAAAGAGTTTAAAGTCAACGGTGCGAGGCGCTAAGGCCAGTGCGTGATTCTGTTCGAGGTGTGCAAGAGTTGCTGAGTAGTAGTTTGCGGTTGGCATTGTTCAAATACTTATTTTCACCTTTTAAGGCGTCTGGATCTAAGACGGTTGTAACTTAACTTTGTTCCTATATTAAACCGAAGTGATTTGAAGGCTTTTTTAATCTTGCTGAGATATGTATATCGCGTATCTTGGAATATGTAGGATTAAAATACTATTTATGGCACATTTTACGCGCATTTATTGTTATTTCATCCTAATATAGCATTTATATTAGGATGTATATTGATTTGCAGCCGTTTCATCCTTAAACTTAACACAAATTCAGGCCATGCTTGGTTACTTAGGAAGATCAAAGTGAAGGTTATTCATTTCAACAGTAGACATCCTTTAGCAAGTGCACTTTTGCTACTCAGCTTGCTCTTGCCGCTGCGCGGCTAATCTCTTTTTTTAATTCACTCAACATTTTAACGAACAATACAAAGCAATCTCCAAATTGGAGCGTGCGGCACACGAGTACATCAATATGAATAAGGAAAAACTGGTAATTTTTGATACAACATTGCGTGACGGGGAACAGAGCCCCGGCGCATCGATGACCAAGGACGAAAAAGTTCGCATCGCACGTATGCTTGAGAAAATGCGTGTTGATGTGATCGAGGCCGGTTTTGCTATTGCGAGTGTAGGGGATTTTGAGGCGGTACGCGCTGTTGCTCGTGCAATAAAAGATTCCACTGTGTGCAGCCTGGCGCGAGCGGTAGATGCTGACATTGATCGCGCTGCCGAGGCAGTAAAGCCGGCTGCGAGATCGCGTATACACACTTTTATCGCGACGTCCCCGGTACATATGAAATACAAACTCAAGATGGAGCCTGAGAAGGTGCTTGAACAAACTATTCGCGCCGTGACGCGTGCGCGATCTTATACCGACGATGTTGAGTTTTCTCTGGAAGATGGCAGCCGTTCAGAATTCGAATTTATGTGCAGAATCACTGAGGCAGCAATAAAAGCCGGCGCCACAACTATCAATGTTCCGGACACAGTTGGCTATGGTGAACCTGCAGAATACGGTGCGATGTTTAAACGCCTTATTGAAGCGGTACCGAATTCAGATAAGGCCATTTTCTCTACCCATTGTCATAACGACCTGGGCTTGGCTGTGGCGAATTCACTTTCTGCGGTGATGCACGGAGTGCGACAGATTGAATGCACCATCAACGGTTTGGGTGAACGCGCAGGTAATGCGTCTCTGGAAGAAGTTGTGATGGCAGTGAGAACCCGCAAGGATCTGTTTCCTGTCGAAACTGGCATTGTGACAGAGCATATTGTGCCGACTTCTCGACTGGTTTCTTCTATTACAGGATTTCCGGTACAGCCCAACAAGGCCATCGTCGGAGCCAATTCATTTGCGCATGAAAGTGGCATCCATCAAGACGGTGTTTTGAAACACCGCGAAACCTACGAAATCATGCGTGCCGAAGATGTCGGTTGGAATACCAATAAAATTGTATTGGGTAAACATTCGGGTCGGGCTGCGGTGAAAGCACGTTTTGAGGATCTGGGAATTAAGTTTGAAACACCAGAAGCCTTGAATGAGACCTTTGCACGCTTCAAAGAACTGGCAGATAAAAAACACGAAATCTTTGATGAAGATTTGCAGGCGCTGGTGAGTGAAACTGCCGCTGATAATTTAGAAGAGCGCTTTAAATTGGTAGATCTTGAAGCGGTATCGAAATCAGGTCAAAAGCCCTGGGCGCAGGTGAAGTTAAGTATCGACGGCAAAGCGGTTAGCAGTAAATCAGAGGGCGGCGGTCCCGTGGACGCAGCTTACAAAGCGATAGAAGCGGTTGCCAAAAGCAACGCGGACTTGCTGCTGTACTCTGTCAACAACATCACCCAGGGAACGGACTCCCAAGGTGAAGTGACGGTTCGACTTGAACGAAATGGTCATATCGTTAATGGCGTGGGTTCTGATACCGATATCGTTGCAGCTTCGGTTAAGAGTTACCTTCATGCCTTGAATATGCTTGAATCACGGAGCGAACGTTCGCACCCGCAACGGGATGGGGTATAGTTCGCTCTATGAATGAATTGCAGCGCATGCAATATTTGGATGCTCTTGGCATAGAGCAATTTGTCGCTCGACGAAAATTGGCAAACACAGCTGAGTTTCGCTTGTGTGCATTGCCGTCAGAAAATTTTGACTTTCAAGCAAGGGGATCCGATTCTTTGGATATGAAGGTGGCGTCTTTGCAGCCCCAGCGCGCTTTGCCGAAAGCTGCCACGGGAGTACACCAGTTGGTTGATGTAAGCCAAAGGGTGTTGACTTCTCTTCAGGGGGAAAAACAAGCTCAACCTAAAGCGTCGACACAGAATAGGTCAACGACGTCTGTCAATAATGATGCTGAGAGTATGGGGAGTGCTGTAAGACCTGAAAGTGACTCCGCTAATTTTAACCTTGCGATATGGCACATTGGGACAGTCGTAGTGATTGATTCACATGAGCCGCGATCAGCGTTGCCGGTTGAAAGTTTGCTTGCCAACATATTAGTTGCAAGTCGATTATTAGAAATAAATTTACCTCGCGCGAGTTATCTTCATTGGCCTGTACACAATCAGTTGAAAAATCATTCCTGGTCAGCCGCAAGAGAATATGTTCATGCCTATATCGAAGGTAAGCAGCAAACTCAGCCAAGTAAAATATTTTTGTTAATGGGTGAAGCGGCGCTCAAGGGAGTCGTTAGTACCATAGAGGCGGTAGAAATAGGGCGAGTTTTCAAAATACCTCAATTTTCGGCGCGCGCACTTTATTTTCCTTCTTTGGTTTCATTGCTGCGAGAACCGCAATTAAAAGCAAAGGTGTGGGAAGGTCTATGTAAGTTGTAAAGTGTTTCAGACCTTCGTTGATTTTCCCATTTATCGATTAGTCCTGTTTGTTTTTACGTGCGAGATTGTGTGTCAAATATCACTCACCTGAAGTTTTCCGAAGATTCATTAAAATCCGTGAATCTTGATATTCAGCTTTCACTTGCCTCGCTTGAAGAGCAAGATCTTGCTGCATTGGTTGAACTTGAAAATTCCCTGAATCATTCTCCATGGAGTAAGGAAAACTTCTTATCCAGTTTTAAATCTGGGCACCTTTGTGTGGGAATATTTTCGGAAAAAAAATTGCTGGCCTATTGTGTGTGTTCAGTCATTCAAGACGAGGCGGAATTGTTAATCCTGGGTGTACATCCTGGTTACCAAAAAAATGGTTTGGCATCATGTTTACTGAGTGCAACGCTTGAAGGTTTGGATGTTCAGCGCTGCTTTCTGGAAGTTAGAGAGTCAAATGAAAACGCAGTAGCGCTTTATGAAAAGCTGGGCTTTAACAACATTGGGCGACGCAGGGATTATTATCCTGCGTCAAGCCAAAAAAAATCCAAGCGTGAAGATGCGATTATTTTTGCAAAAGAGTTTATTGATATAAGTGAATTCAATCAGGAAAAGGAGCGCTAGTTCTTGGCGGTTTCAATGAAAAAGACGTTGACAGAAGGGTCAATTTCGCGCGCGCTCTTTAATATGGCTGCACCTATGACGGTTGGGCTGCTGGCAACTATGTCCTTTAATATTGTGGATACTTATTTTGTTTCAGGCTTGGGGGGAGATGCGCTCGCTGCCTTGAGTTTTCCGATTCCGATTATCATGTTTGTCATGTCTTTGGCTATAGGTTTGGGAGCAGGCACTTCTTCCGTTGTGGCTCGTGCGGCTGGAGCCCACGATGAACACGCAATTAAGGTATATATCACTGATAGTATGAGTTTGGCAGCGATATTGTCAATTGTGCTGGCCGCAATCGGTTTGATGACGATAAACCCCTTATTTACAGCGCTGGGTGCAGACGCAAAAGTATTGCCCCTAATCAAAGAATACATGGTGATTTGGTATTATTCAGCGCCTTTTCTGGTTGTGCCCATGGTGGCAATGGCAGCGTTTCGTGCGTTAGGTAATACCCGATTACAAGCCAACATTATGATTGGTATAGCTGTGCTAAACGCGCTGCTCGACCCAATGTTAATTTATGGTTGGTGGGTTTTTCCACGCCTGGAAATTGCTGGTGCGGCGTGGGCATCGTTAATTGTTAGAGTGGCTTCACTTTTTGCCTTGGCCTATTTTCTGGGAGTGAAATATAAATTACTTCTTAACCCTTTGAATTCTTCACGTATTTTGAATTCATGGAAAAGAATCCTGCATGTGGGCCTGCCTGCTTCCGCAACCAATATGATTATTCCCGCGTCAGGCGCAGTGATTATCTGGCTGATTGCGCAAAATGGATGGGAGGCAGTTGCGGGTTTCGGCGCAGCATCTCGTGTTGAAATGGTAGCTTTAATTTGTTTTTATGCGCTCTCTGCAGTAATAGGCCCCTTTGTTGGACAAAATTTTTCAGCCGGGCATTTTCATCGTGTTAATCACGCGCAATCCGTTTCTGCAAAATTTTGTTGTGGTATTGGCTTTTCCATGGCTATTTTATTGGCTTTGAGTGGTTACCAGATTGGTGGAATCTTCAGTGATAATCCTAAAGTGATAGAAATAACCCGCTTTTATTTATTGCTCGTTCCCTTAAGTTATTTTGCTTATGGTGTGGTAATGGTAGTGAATGCTTCATTTAATGGCTTGGGTAAGCCCTTTCCTGGTGTCATGATTTCTTCGGCACGCGTAATCATTTTTCTTTTCCCCCTGGCTTGGCTGGGTAACTCACTGTATGGCGTTAAGGGAATATTTGTCGCCATTGCCGTGTCTAATCTGCTCGCTGGCGCCTGGGCTTTTTTCTGGATTAAAAAAGTTGTGCTGCGCTTGTATAATGGCGCGCTTTAATTTGGAATAATCTTCATGTGCTCTGCGAGTTTTCTCAGCGAAGTAAAAAAACGCCGTACCTTTGCCATTATCTCTCACCCCGACGCGGGTAAAACGACAGTGACTGAAAAGCTGTTGCTTTTTGGTAATGCAATTCAACTTGCCGGTTCCGTGAAAGGCAAAAAAGGACCTCACGCAAAATCAGATTGGATGTCGATGGAGCAAGAGCGTGGAATCTCAGTCACTTCTTCTGTAATGCAATTTCCCTATAAAGAGCGCATTGTGAACTTGCTGGATACACCTGGGCACGAAGATTTTTCAGAGGATACCTACCGGACACTAACCGCTGTGGATTCTGTGCTTATGGTGATAGACGGCGCTAAAGGTGTAGAAGATCGCACAATTAAGCTAATGGATGTGTGTCGCCTGCGAGACACGCCGATACTTTCCTTTATCAATAAAATGGATCGCGATATTCGTGACCCGATTGATGTCATGGATGAAATCGAAAAAGTACTGAAAATTGCTGCCGCACCGATAAATTGGCCAATTGGGATGGGAAAAGAGTTTAAGGGGGTTTACAACCTCTATACCGATACCATCCATGTATATCAGCAGGGTAAAGGACATACCATTCCCCAGGATATTCAAATCAAGGGCTTGGATAGTGAGGAAGCCACCACCCTGTTGGGCAATTATGCGGTAGAAACTCGCGAAGAGATTGAATTGGTGCGTGGTGCCACCCATCAATTTGATTTGCAAGCGTATTTGCAAGGGGAGTTGACCCCCGTATTTTTTGGCACTGCCTTGGGAAATTTCGGTGTGCGTGAATTTCTGGATGGCTTTGTTGAGTGGGCACCGTCGCCGCTTGGGCGTGAAACGAAAACACGCAAGGTCGACGCGGAAGAAAGCAGCTTTTCCGGCTTTGTATTTAAGATTCAGGCGAATATGGATCCGAAGCATCGCGATCGTATTGCCTTTATGCGTATTTGCTCAGGCAAGTATGAAAAGGGTATGAAAATGAAGCATGTGCGTCTTGGGAAGGAGGTGAAAATTGCGGATGCAGTGACTTTCCTTGCGGGCGACCGTAGTCAGGTAGAGACGGCAATATCCGGTGATATTATCGGCTTGCACAATCATGGGACTATTCAGATAGGTGATACCTTTAGCGAAAGTGAAGATTTGAAATTTACAGGCATTCCTCATTTTGCCCCTGAGTTGTTCAGGCGTATTCGATTAAAAGACCCGCTCAAAACCAAGCAGCTTCAAAAGGGTTTGCAGCAACTATCTGAAGAAGGTTCCACCCAGGTATTCTTTCCGCTAAATAATAACGATATTGTAGTTGGCGCTGTCGGTGTTCTGCAGTTTGAAGTGGTCGCGTTTCGCCTCAAAGATGAATATAAAGTGGAAGCGATATACGAGCCCGTCAATGTTACCACTGCGCGCTGGGTGGACTGTGGGGAAGAAAGCAAATTGTCAGAACTGAAACGTAAAGCCTCTGACAACCTGGCAATTGATGGTGGGGGACACCTTACTTACTTAGCCCCAACTCGGGTCAATTTATCCTTAACGGAGGAGCGTTATCCTGATATTGTTTTCAGGTCGACACGAGAGCACTGAAAACATGTCGGATAAGACCAATAAAATCGTTCCCGATTTGCCGCCGGAGGTGCCAGCGTTTGGCAATCGATTTACACGCTGGCTCGGATGCAAGGGGCTGCAAATGCTGGGTTGGCGCATAGTCGGCGAATTTCCCCGGGAAAAGAAGTTTTTGATTGCCTTGGCACCCCACACTTCAAATTGGGATTTTGTTCTCGCCATGTTTGGAATTTTGGCCACGGGTATCAAGTTATCTTTTTTAATGAAAAAGGAGGCTTTTTTCTGGCCGTTTCGGGATTTGTTTATCAAGCTGGGCGGTATTCCTCTCGACAGGAAGGCGGCTGATAATACTGTTAGGCAAATACAATTGTGGTATGAAAGTCATGAGAAAGTTTGCGTAGCGATCACACCTGAAGGCACACGATCTAAAGTGGATAAATGGAAAACCGGGTTTTTGCGTATTGTTAATCAGGTCGGAGTGCCGCTTTTTCTAATAGCTTGGGATTACCCTAAAAAGCAAATCGTGTTAGACCGGGTTTGGCAAGTTACTCATGAAGATCTGAGTGAGGAAGCCGAAAGTATTCGACATTATATAAACGAGCGTTTTGCTGGAAAGCACCCGGAAAACCAATAATAAAATAAAGAATTAAAAAAGTTAATAAGAACACATTAAGAAAAAATATATTAAAGGTGGGGAATATGGAAAAAAGTTCACCAATTACACGATTTTTGTTAATTATGGCTTCGTTTGTAATTGTTGTGGCGGGAATGCGCGCAGCTGAAGCAATATTGGTTCCTTTCTTTTTATCTCTTTTTATTGCCGTTATAGCGACACCGCCTCTACTTTGGATGAAGCAGCGAGGTATCCCATCGGGTATTGCAATGTTGTTAATCATTGCAGCTATTGTTTTTGTAAGTGTGCTTGTCGGCATGGTTGTTGGCTCGTCAATTAATGACTTTCGCCAGGATCTTCCTGAATATCAACAACGCCTTTCTGTACTTACTCTGGATTTATTTACACGCCTGGAAAGTTTTGGTTTTGCAGTGGACGCGGATCAGCTAAAACAAAGTATCAACCCTTCAAAAGCCTTGGGCTTAGTGGGTAACACTCTGGCGACTTTCGGGAATATGATGACCAATGCGGTGCTTATTCTACTGACCGTGATATTTATTCTGGCGGAGGAAGTGCGATTTGCAGAGAAACTGAAATATTCGTCCAAACATCCTGAAAAAACGCTCGCGGCAATTTCCAAGTTTACCCATGGTGTGAACCAATATGTAGCGATAAAAACCTTGATGAGCCTGCTAACGGGTTTACTTATTTTGTGCTGGTTGTGGTTTTTGGGTTTGGAATATTTTGTGTTGTGGGGATTGCTCGCTTTTATGTTGAACTATATTCCGACTCTGGGTTCGATTCTAGCAGCCATTCCAGCCGTGCTTTTAGCCTTGGTTCAACTCAGCGTTGGTGAAGCAGCATTGGTTGCTTTAGGTTTTATTGTTGCAAATTTTGGTGTGGGTAACATACTTGAACCTCGTGTAATGGGTAAAGGTTTGGACCTATCGCCACTCATTGTGTTTCTGTCTTTGGTCTTCTGGGGATGGGTTTTGGGCTCCATTGGAATGTTGTTATCCATCCCACTCACTATGACAGTGAAAATAGCCTTGGAGAGTTTTGATGATACACGTTGGGTGGGAATTATGATGGGATCTGGTAAAGGTGTGTACGAATTTAAAGATAGCGTCAAACATGCTATTGCTTTGCCTGCACAGGATAACGACAAAAAAAATGGATGACGACGTCTAGTATGCGTTGGAAAGTTTTGCCCGTTGTCCAATAACAGCGAGTGCTGCAACACGGTAGGCTTCAGCGAGTGTGGGAAAGTTAAATATACTTTCAACAAAAATGTCCACATCAGCATTTGCGAGTAGTGCCATTTGCCCAATATGCACCAGCTCAGTAGCACCTTCGCCAACAATCATTACACCGAGAACCCTACGCCCATCTTTATCACAAACAATTTTCAACATGCCATTTTGAATACCTGAGATTTGGCCGCGGGCAATTTCATCAAAGTTTGCCTTTCCCACAATGACTTCACCAAATTGCTTTCTAGCTTGAGTTTCACTGAGGCCCACGGCAGAGAGTTCGGGGATTGAATAAATTCCCGAGGGAATAGTGTTGCTCATTGTTCCTATTTTTATACCCAGGGCATTACAGCTCGCACGCCTTCCCTGTTCCATAGATGCTGAAGCAAGAGATGGAGGCCCAATTACATCGCCTGCTGCAAAGATATTTTCTACCGCCGTTTGTAAGTTCTCATTGACGCTGATGAGGCCATTATCGTTAATTTTGAGTCCGGCCGCTTCGATGTCTAGATCGTCAACATTGGCAATGCGCCCAGCAGCGCATAGGAGTTTTTCACTTTTAATTATCTTGCCGTCACCACACTTGACTTCTACTGCATCGACACCGTTCCAAGAGCAATCGCTTACTTCGGTGTTGCCCTTCCAAACACCACCCATATTTTCAAAATCGTTAACAAATTTTTCGGTTAAATCACTGTCGAGAAAACCCAATGGCTGAGGGTACTTGTCTACCATGTAGACCTTGACGCCCAGGGCTTGAAAAATAGAAGCGTATTCGCTCGCGATCACGCCGCTTCCCAGTACGGTTAAACTTTCGGGCAGGTAGAGCATAGAGAGAATGGAATCGCTGTCGAAAATATGTTCGTGATCAATAGGGATGTTTGGTGGCTTACGCGGTGTTGATCCAGTCGCGATGATAAAATTTTCAGCTTGTAGTTTTTCGATATTATTTTTAACTTGTGTGATTTGAATGTGTGTGTTTGAGAGAAATTTTGCTCGACCATGTATTAATTTAATGTCATTGCGCTCAAGTTGATTTCGCATATATTTGTCGTGCTCCGCGAGTACTTCTTCGAGGCGGTTGATCAGCGTAGCGAGCTCAAGATCTTCGGGTAATTCGAAATGCGCGAGTTCAGCATTCATACGCATATTTTTCACACGCAAAGCATTCTCACGTAAAGTTTTGGATGGTATGGTTCCGTGATGAACACATGATCCGCCCAAATCTCTTGAGCGTTCAATCAGTGCAACTTTCTTTCCGGCTTTTGCTGCTTGCACCGCGGCCTTTTGTCCTGCAGGACCACTTCCTATCACCACGAGATCAAAAACTTGCATCACTGCGTAAGCGTTCCAATAGTGCTATAGACTGATTCAGCTTTTTCAAATAGCGCTTCAATATCGTTTTGGTAGAAATTTAATTCAGCCAAAAGATCATTATCAAGCAAGAGCTGTTTGTTTTGCGGAGTGATTTCTGATTTTCCATTTGAGGCATCTGCAAATAGGACGCCTGCCATGACAATCATAACTTGAAGTTGCCCTGAATTAGTTAGATTCTGATAGCTGCCAAAGTGTTTGACAATTTCGCAGACAGAGGAGGGCATCTTCCAACTTTGTACCACCCGCAAGCCAACGAAGCGCTGATATTTTTCTTCAAGATTACACACTTCTGATTCTGATAGTGCCAGCTCATGTCTTCTTGCTAATTCAACAGCAGCTTGAAGAACCACAGGCCGACCTATATCGTGTAATAAGCCTCCAAGAAAAGCGGATTCAACATTTTTGCGTGCACTTCTTGCAATTTCTTTGGCCCACAATCCCGATGAAAGAGAGTGATGAAGGATAGAAAGAACATGATCTTCATAGCCAGGCACATCGAAGAGTTTGGCTTGCAATGAGGCTGCTAAAGCAATTTCCGCTATGCGTTTCATACCCAAGCGCGTGATTGCCTGCTGCAAAGAAACCATCGAAGCACCAGTGGGGTTATACATCGCCGAATTCGCAATTCTTATTACTTGAGCTGCTAAGGTTTGATCTCCCTGAATCAATTTTGCCATATCAGCAGAATTGCCTTCCTCATCTTCAGCTAATTCAGTAGCTTTGCGTGCCACTTCCGGCAGCATGGGCACTTCAAGAGCATCGGTTTCAATTAAATGCTTGAGCTTTTGTTCAAAACCCGAAGTTTCCCGGGAGGACGCAGCGTTTATCATGAGTCATTTCCTTAAATACCTAAGTTAAATCTAGCACCGATTTTGATCTCAGGCTGGATTTAAAATGAACAATGTGCCAGTCATTGTGAAGCAGCGTGGGATTATTGGTATTGCAGTACAGGCTGAACTAAATTTATTGGACGTAAGTTAAAAAATTGGTTTGTAGTTATGTCTTTACACAAGGTATTAGTGTTTGCACCTTTGGAACTTTCGGAACATGGCGTAAAAATTGTCGAAAAATTTGATGCTAAACAAATCACCGGTGACGATGACCTTATTTCGACCTTAAGAACAGACAATTACAAAGTCATTGTGTTAGACCTTAGCGTCGCACAAGATTTGGATTTGGATTACTGCGAGAAGTGGTTGGATAAGCCAGAAGTAAAAAATACGCCAGTGGTTTTACTTACGCGTAGTCAATCTGTTCAAGATAAACTCAAAGCACTGGAAATTGGATTTGATGACTTTGTAGAAAACACTGTAACGTCCGATGAAGCGTGTGTGCGTGTAACAAAATCTATTTTTCATCGTATTGCCACCGAACAAATTGCCAATCGCCTGGAGTTAGCAAATCAGGCGGCGCGATCTGCGATGGTAGATAACAGTGATTTGGGTGCTAATTTACAGTTCCTTTTGTCGGTTCACGATTGTGATAATCTCGATGAGCTTGGGCAGCAGTTTTTTGCCACGGTCGAACGTTATGGATTGAAATGTAGTCTGCAAATGCGAAGCGTTATGGGCGATAAAAACATGGAGGCCCATGGGATGGCCAAGGACTTGGAGGCGCATCTGTTAACACAAATGACTGAGTCAGGTCGTTATGTTGATTTTGGGAAGCGCACAATTTGCAATTATGACAAGGTTTCTTTGCTTATCAAGAATATGCCGGTTGATGAACCAGAAAAATACGGCATGACTAAAGACAATACCTTCTGCCTCGTACAAGGCCTGAACGCTAGAATTCACGCGCTGGAAGACAAGTATCGCATACAGGAAGAGCGCGACGCTCTGACAAAATTATCTGAGGATGTGAATAGTGTTATGCATTCGCTCAATGAAAGTTATCAGGAAGTTATGCGTGATATCGTTAATCAAGTTGAACTAACATCAAATATAATTCAGGACAGAATACCGTCCCTGGCACTGACAGAACACGATGAATCATTTTTAGAAAGCCATTTAATTTCTTGTGTAAAAGAAACTAACCGAATTTTTAATGAAGGCCTTGTGGTTGACGAAGTGTTTGAAAAGCTGGAAGCCGCAGTAGCTAAAACTTTACAGACTGTTAAAGTTCACGAATTGGCAACATTGGCAATGCACCCAAAGGATATTAGTGGAGAAAGTTCGGTAGAACTATTCTAGGAAAAATCGTTCTGGGCTCTCGCATATTAAGAGGAGCAACTGACTACAAGTTTTTTAGCCCAGGCTGGGGCGCTTTTCGTTAATTCGTCATGTTCTGGATGTTCTTCAAAGGGGGTACGGAGAATGCGATCTAATTTCTCCAATAAGCTATAACTGCGGCACTCGTAAGCTTCATCAATGGCTTGTTGAGCAAGGTAATTTCTAAGAATATATTTTGGATTATGATTTAACATAGTGCTTTGTTGTTCATTCGCTGTTATTTCAGAGAGACTACGTGCCTCGTATTCACGAAGCCACAACATTAATTGGTCGGCTTTCCCCCCAGTTGCTTCTACATGCTTGTCTAAGTAGTTGTGTATTAATTCTGGTGTTTCTCGATAGGATAAATTTCGGAAAAAGTGGCAATAGTCTACTTGTGATTTTTGCAGGCCGTCAAATAGCTGAGCGATAAGCTTTCTGTCGCCTTCTTGCTTTTGTGTCCAGCCTAATTTCTTGTAAAGGTGAAAATAGAATTGATCAATTAAAGTCGGTTCAAAGTTTTCCAGGCTCGTTTTTGCAGCATCCTGATTCAGGAGAGATGAAAGTGCAAAAGCCAGGGCATTTAAATTCCATAAGCCGATAGAAGGTTGTTGATCAAATGCATAACGCCCCCAATTGTCAGAGTGATTACAGACAAAAGACGGATCATAAGCTTCCATGAAGCCGTAGGGTCCATAATCAAAAGTTTCACCAATAATAGACATGTTGTCGGTGTTTAATACGCCGTGTGCAAAACCCACAGCTTGCCACCCGGCAATAAGTTTGGCAGTTCGTTTTACAACTTCATTAAATAAAACGTTGTAGCAGTCCTCGGTACCCACTAATTCAGGAAAGTACCTTTGAACGACATAGTCAGCAAGTTGTTTCAATAGACTAAATTCTTCGTTGTAGTGAAACCACTCAAAACTTCCAAAACGGATATGGCTTCGTGCAATACGCGTTAACATTGCCGCGGGCTCAATCGTTTCGCGCTGTACTTTATCGTCGCCGCGCACAACACATAGCGCATGCGTAGTCGGTATGCCTAGCCCTTGCATGGCGACGCTGGCGAGATATTCGCGGATGCAGGATCTAAGTACTGCATACCCATCGCCTAACCGCGAGTAAGGAGTCAAGCCTGCGCCTTTCAAGTGTAGGTCCCACAAGATATTCCTGTGTGTAAATTCCCCCAATAGAATACCGCGGCCGTCGCCTAATTGCGGGTTGTAGCTGCCAAACTGGTGTCCCGAGTAAACCATACTGAGAGGTCGGCTCCCGTTTAGTAATTTGTGCCCACCAAACACTTCAGCCATTGTCTTTTCGTCGATATCATTACCACCAAAAACGGATTTCCAGTACGAGTCTGCAATCACTAACTCTGGGTTTTCCAGTGCCCTGACGCGTGTAAGGCTATAAAAATTTTCTCCTAGGTCGAAAAAAGTATTGGAAAAATTCAGTTTTAGTGTCATCTTTTACTACTTTCGGTGTTAGTATTAATACATTCAGCTAGGTCAGCGGATGCGTTTAATGAGTGTGATACCTTTCCAGGAATTTTAACGCTTATGGAAAATAAAGATCTCGTTTGGGATTTACAATCATTTAATAAGCAACAGCGCGCGCAAAACTTTGTCATGGGTTTTGAGAACAAACTGTGCGTATATTCTGCCAATGTTGAACAGCTCTATACCAATTACAATATCTTTTTTCCAAAAGAAGAAAATCGCAAGCTTGTTATTCTTCCTAATCCTTACGCACATCACGATACGATTCAAGGTATTACGGAAACGTCAGTTAAGGCCACCGGTTTATTTGTGGTGCCCACAGAGGGTGAAAATACTGGAGGTAGTCTCCAGATGATAATTCCCTTAAAAAGTGAAAATACCAAATACCGCCGTGTCCCTTTATCTGTGGGACTTAGATTAATCAATCAAAAGCGCCCCCCAGATCGTCCGTTTTTACCGGTTGTTATGAAAGGGGATCTTCGTGAGCTTGATCAAGACACACCTTGTTTGCATTTGCACAGCTTACAACTGTCAAGCTTGCCAAGGCTCTCGGAAATGGATCTTAATGAAATACAGCGCGTGATACTAAGACACCTGGAAGAGCTCGCTTCCCGTTAAATAAAAAAGGCGGTTTAAAACCGCCTTTTGTCGTCAAAATTTAAAACTACCGTTTAATTATTCTTTTGCCAATATAAATAGTATGGGCAGAGTGAAAGTGAAAGTGTCACCTTTTACTTCTTTAGGAACCGGGGGGAAAGGATCTGCTTTTTCTACAGCTCTGAGCGCAGCTTTAGTGAAAGATTTTTTATCAGCTTCTTCCAGTACATCACTACTTACTATACTGCCATCCCGATTGACAACAATGCTCAGTCTCACACTGCCTTCCCAGCCTCTATCTAATGCTACTCTCGGGTATTTCAAAAATTTGTTTGAATGACTTTTTAGGATTTTTACGTAATTTTGTTGTTTTAAAATGCCTTCCGCACTCAAGTCGAAGTCGTCTTCTTCATCCTCAAGGACAGACTTGGTGGGCTGCACAGCAGCTAATTTAGGTTGGGCTTTTGGTTTGGCGGTATTTTGCGTGGTTTTTGGCGCCGCGGGTTGTTGGGTCCCTGTTGTCGGCGCCGTGATGACAGGTCGCGCGATGGTTACCTGATCTGACGCTACTACGGTATTATCTGAAGGCGGTTTTGGTACATTGATGTTGGGGCGTGATGGTGCCGGGGCACTGATTTCAGGCACATCTATATCCTGGTTGCGAGGACGGGAAGCTTCGGTAGCCACCGCTGCGACTTGCGGCTCTCTTGCCCCTCGTATTGCGCTTTCCACATCAGCGATGCGTTCATCACTGGGCACTGTACTCAAGAAACGCTCTAGTAGCGCCGCATCAACATCACCAGCTTTAACCAAGCCATTTCTAAACTCGGAGGACAGCGGCACCGGTCCTAGCCAGGTTCTTAACAATAAATCAAAAAATTGCGTGTCTGTTATTTCCCCAAGCTGAACACCATTGACGATCACTTTGACCCCTGTCCCCGAATCATCAATATAGCGATGGAGTGTAAATATGTCTCCTTTTATCAAGCGGACTTTCAGCATATTGTTGAATGCAGCCATGTTGGTTGCTTGGTCTTGCAGTTCCTGAGAGCTTGCGTTCACCGCCATTCCCTCAATCCACATTCTTTTAAAGCGTCTTGAAGATAGCTTGTCTGCGGTTACACGAACCTGAATTTGTTTTTCTTCCTGGGCTACGAGTAACGCGTTTCTATTTGTGCTTGGCGTTGTGGTATACAAGCCAGCGATAAACAGCTCAGTTCCAAGTTCGGAGTGCTGAGAGACCCCATTAAGGCTCAGTTCCGCATAAGCAAGCGCGGAAGGTAAAAACAAAAAGATCGGCAATAACCGGGTAAAAAGGCGTAATTTACTCATTGTGCTTCTCGTCATGTTCATCAGAGTTTATGATTATCCTTTCTTTAAAACATTCACTAACTGAATAAAGCTTATGTTAACTAGTCACCTGCTTCATCCACTTTCCCTAATATTATGCTGCAAATCGCGAAAAATCGAGGATTTAGCTCAAATCTCTCAAAATAAGGTTTCGTGAATTAGCCGACATTTTCAGCTAATTAACGTGGAATGTATTCAAAAAGTCGACGCAAGACTCAGATTTCGGTCTATCTTTTAAGAAAAATAGAGCCGTATTCACACCCTTAATAGCGCGGTTAACCTAAATATGGAAGTACGCCCATTACACCACTATCCACAGGTTTCGTTGGATTCCTTGTTAAGCTCCATACCTTTCTATAAGGCGATAAAACAAAAAAATCAGTGGCAGTACGACTTATTAATGAGTTACTCACGAATTATTGAGTATAGCCCTGGCGAAGTCTTGCTTGAAAAGGGACAGAAAGACCAATGGCTGTACTTTCTGCTTAAAGGACAACTTTTGGTTGTTGTTGGGGATAAAGGTTCAGATAAAAAGGTTGTGAATTACATCACTCCAGGAGAGGTCTTTGGGGATCTAGCAGTATTAATAGATCAGCAGCGCACCGCAACGGTCGTTGCAGACAGCAACTGTAAACGTGTTGTAGTTTTTGGAACGGATTTTCAGGTTTTTGGCGAGTTACAGGATTTAACCAAAATTTCACTTGAGACCAAGCTGGAGTACTACCGCAATGTTGTGCACAACTTGAGATGGAAGTTGGAAGTTTATCGCATGTCCTACCCTGAGCACGTTTTCGCATCAAATCACCGGAAAATAAAGTTGTACACGGGCTCCAAAGATACCATGCAGGAACTTGAAAGCCTGGATGAACAAGCAAAAGCTTTGGCACGATTGCTCGTCAGCTGGAATTTGGAATTTGATCGTTTGGCAATTTCTCCGCGTGAAAACCTGGATTATCACTCGCTCGCTGCATTGGGGTAATGATTAGGTCTTTTGTAAGGCTATTTCCGCTCTTAATATTGTTATTTTGTGTTTCAGCGTTTTCTTTTGAAGAAGAGCGGCTCTGGCTCCCATTGTCGTACCAAACTTTATACCTAAAACTGAAAGATGCTGCAGCAGCTGCGGAATCCCTTGAACGGTGTACGGAGGTTCTTGAAGGGACAATCGATCTTTCTCAAGGCTCACGAGAAAATCCCATCTTTAGAATTCATTGCCGCTTGTCTAATGGCAGAACTTACAATGAAATGGTTGACGGTACGACCAATGAAACACTAACAACCAAGCAAGTCGTGGCGAAAGAATTGAGTCTCGAAGAGCTTGAGTTGCAACGTTTGGAAGCGGAAAAAAGAAAATTGCAAGAAAAACGTCAGCGGATTGAGGGAGCATGGCACGTTTGCAATCAGAAATGGCTAGAGAAAACCCGCTTAATGATCAATGTGAGAAGTTTACATGAAATACTTCCCGAACCTGGAGTTTCCTCGCAAAAAGACTCAAACAGTCATTCAGGCGATCCTGAAGAAGCAATATATGTGTTTAATATAGATTTTGATGCGGATAGTGTTGGGGGCGAGTTACTAAAATTCCAGGCAATCTGCACTGTTGAAAATAAGGAAATAAAAGATTTCGTGATTCAAAAAAGACCATAACCGCCAATTTAGGCTAAAAATCATAAAAAAGCCGGTATCTTTTAAGGGATACCGGCTTTTTGTTGCTAGATTGACCTACTTATTTCTTGGCAGGACGACCTCTTCTTTTAGCTCCACGCTTTTTAGGCGCTGCTTTTTTCTTAGCGGCCTTTTTCTTGGCTGCTTTCTTTTTAGGCGCTGCTTTCTTCTTGGCGACCTTTTTCTTAGCGGCTTTTTTCTTGGGAGCTGCTTTCTTCTTAGCTACCTTTTTCTTAGCGGCTTTCTTCTTGGCGACCTTTTTCTTAGCTGCCTTTTTCTTGGGCGCTGCTTTCCTCTTAGCGACCTTCTTCTTGGCTACCTTTTTCTTAGCAGCTTTTTTCTTGGGTGCTGCTTTCTTTTTGGCTTTGGCAGCAGCTTTTTTGGCGGCGGCTTTAGCTTTAGCTGCTTTCTTTTTGGCAGCGGCTTTAGCTTTGGCGGCGGCTTTTTTGGCGGCGGCTTTAGCTTTAGCAGCCGCTTTTTTGGCGGCAGCCTTGTCTCTAGCGGCTTTCTTCTTAGCAGCTATCTTAGCGCGAGCAGCTGCTTTTTTGGCTGCTTTCTTAGCCGCAGCCTTTTCTTTGGCAGCAGCTTTTTTGGCAGCAGCAGCAGCTTTCTTAGCAATAGCAGCTTGTGCTTTAGCAAAAGCATTCTCTGAAGCTGCAACTTCTTTAGCTTCAGCTTTTGCAGCAGTCGCGGTTGCTTTAGCAGCGCTAGCGGCAGCTCTCGCTGCTGAAGCTACGCTAGCGGCTTTTTTGGCAGCAGCTTGAGCAGCTTTCAATTGCTTAGATTGAGCAGCAGACTTTTTCTTTTTACGAATAGATGCAACTTTCGCTTTTGCTGACTTGGCCTTTTTAGTTGCCGCAGCGGCGTCTTTTGCAGTTTTACTTGCTTCGGTCGTGGCAGCCTTCAATTTGGAAGCACGAGCCTTTTTAAGAGCGGAAGATAAACTGGCTAATTCCTTTTCCAGTTTTGCTACCGGGTCTACGGCCTTTTTGGCCTTGGTTGCTTTTTTACGAGCCATAATATAGTACCTTTATTTAAGTTGAACGTTACAACGTTTTAATACATTACGATATAAATTGGAAAATTCAAGTAATTTCCGATTAATGCACGTAATTTTTTAATAAATAAAGGATTTTTTGCCAAAAAATTTAAATTTTTTACTTTTGGAAGAGTAATTCCGGGAATTTTTCGAAAAGCTCTAATTGAATGGCCTCGTCTTCTTCTTTCTCATCAACAAAGCGAATGCCTAATCCGAGTAATCTAACCGGTAAATTTTTCCTTTTTATCGCGTCAATCATTAGAGCTTCAAAATCTGATTGAGTGGAGGGAATTCCACTTTTCTCTACGGTTGTCGATGAGAAGTCGTTGAATTTAACTTTGACAAATAATTTGGTGGTTCTCTGAAAAGTGTTCATTCGATTCATGCGACTCTTAAGTTTTATGAAAAGTAATGGAATTTTTGAAATACACTCGTCTTGAGAGCTAAGGTCTTTGGGAAATGTATTTTCTACACTGATAGATTTGCGTTGTCTTTTAGGTTGTACTATACGATTGTCTATGCCACGGCAAAGTTCATAGAGCTGTTTTCCATGACTACCAAATTGTTCAACAAGCTCAAAAATACTGAATTGTCTTAAATCAACACATGTTTCGATGTTCATGCTGTGCATTTTTGCTTTTGTGACTTTCCCAACCCCAAAAATTTTACCAACAGGCAAATTAACAATAAAATTTTCCACTTCAGAGGGAGGAATAATCCGAATTCCGTCTGGTTTGTTTAAATCACTTGCAATTTTTGCCAGAAATTTACAATTTGCGACACCTGCTGACACAGTAATCTGCAATTTTTCATGGATTCGTGCTCGAATTTCCTGGGCGATGAGTGTTGCACTGCCTTTTAATCTGTCGCATTCACTGACATCGAGAAAAGCTTCATCCAATGAAAGGGGTTCTATCAGGTCAGTATAATCGTAAAAAATATTTCGCATTTGTCTTGATGCTTCAATGTATTTTTCCATGTTTGGCGGAATGATTAGAAGATCTGGACACAATCTTTGTGCATGGAAAGAGGACATGGCAGAGCGAACACCAAATTTCCTTGCTTCGTAATTGCAGGTGGCAATCACTCCACGCTGTTCAGCTCTGCCACCCACAGCAATGGGATGATTAACTAAAGAGGGATCATCACGCATCTCAATTGCGGCATAAAAGCAATCGGCATCGCAGTGAATAATTTTACGATTCACGACTGAACCCGGCTTTGAAGCGAATGAATTCGCCGTTCACAGACAGAATTTGCCTAATCAATGATCTATACTTACCATTCGCCACAAAATGCCTTGCCAGGGAAGCAACATTGGCAAACTTGATGTAGAATGGCCCAGCAAATTAGATACTTGCCCGGAGAATAAAAAGTGAGTCGTAGAAGACATAAAAAAGAAGCCGAAGATAAGGCAGATATAGATTTAACACCCATGTTGGATGTGGTGTTCATTATGTTGATTTTCTTCATTGTTACTGCGTCTTTTGTTAAAGAAAAGTCTATTGGTGTCAATGTTCCAGAAAACAACGATCAACCCCCTCCAGAAGACCTTAAAAGTAAGAACATTCTTGTTCAGGTCAGTTCAGCTGATGAGATTTTCATAGACAATCGACGTGTAGACAAACGTTCAGTGCGTTCTCTGATTGCTCAAAAACATGCTGAAGCCCCTGAAGGTGCCGTGGTTGTGAGAGCTCATGAAGAGTCATCTGCAGAAACTTATATAGTGATTGCTGATGCTGCAAGGGAAGCCAAGGTCTTCAACGTGTCTCTTGTGCCCTTTACTGACTAGTTTAACTTATTGATTTTAAAAGAAAAGCAGCTTTCGAGCTGCTTTTTTTATGCCTCTTGCACATAGGATTCAATGCTGGGGCATGAGCAAACAAGATTGCGGTCTCCATAAACATTGTCGATACGGTTAACAGAAGGCCAAACTTTGTGCGATTTGAGCCAAACCAGTGGGCGGGTCGCTTCTTCTCGAGTGTAGGGCCTGTCCCAGTCATCCATTACATCATCCAGTGTATGTGGAGCATTCACCAGGGGATTGTTGCTGCGCGGCCAGAGACCTGATTCTATCTTATTGATTTCTAAACGAATTTGAATCATTGCTTCACAAAACCGGTCCAGCTCCTGCTGACTTTCAGATTCGGTTGGTTCAATCATTAGTGTTCCCGCAACTGGAAAGGACATGGTGGGGGCATGGAAACCGAAATCCATCAAGCGTTTGGCAATATCTTCCTCGCTAACGCCACTGTTTTCTTTGATTGGACGTAAATCCAGTAAACATTCATGTGCTATGCGACCCGCCTTGCCGCGATAGAGTATGGGGTAGTGGGCTTCAAGCCGCTTGGCAATGTAGTTGGCATTGAGAATTGCATATTGGCTGGCCAATCTCATTCCCTGGCGCCCCATCATCCGCACATACATCCAACTAATAGGTAGGATGCTCGCCGAACCCCAGGGAGCGGCAGAGATCGTACCATTTATCAGCTTTGTGTTAGCAGGAGCAACCTCGGGGTGAGAGGGCAGAAAGGGAGCCAGATGCTTTTTGACGCCAATTGGGCCCATTCCAGGGCCACCGCCGCCATGGGGGATACAAAATGTTTTATGTAGATTGAGATGACTGACATCCCCACCAAATTGTCCCGGAGAGGCTAAACCGACCAATGCATTCATATTGGCGCCGTCGATATACACTTGCGCACCAACGGAGTGGATCAAATCACAAATCGTGACAATTTCCTCCTCAAATACACCATGGGTGGAAGGGTAAGTAATCATTAGTGCGGCGATTTGAGTGCCATACTGCTCCACTTTCTTCCTTAAATCGTTGATATCGACATTTCCAGCGCTATCGCAGGCCGTTACGACGACTTTCATGCCAACCATTTGAGCTGAAGCGGGATTAGTCCCGTGTGCCGAGGAAGGTATCAGGCATATTTGGCGTTGGTTTTCTTGTTTGCTTTCAAAATATCGCCTAATACAGACGAGGCCGGCATATTCACCCTGAGATCCGGCATTCGGTTGTAGGCTGAAGGCATCATAACCAGTGCAAGCCTGGAGCATGTGATCAAGCTGCTGAAAGAGTAGCTGGTATCCTTGGGTCTGGTCTGAGGGGGCGAAGGGGTGAATTCTGGAAAATTCTGACCAGGTAACAGGAATCATTTCGGCAGTTGCATTGAGTTTCATGGTGCAAGAACCAAGCGGGATCATCGCGTGGTTTAAAGCAATGTCTCGGCTCTCCAACCTTTTTAAATACCGAAGCATTTCGGTTTCACTGTGATAGAGTGAAAACACTGGGTGTTGTAATGCGGCGTTTTTTCTTAAAAGTTGTTCAGGCAAAACAAAACAGGACTTTGCCTCTTCTTCCAATTTATCCAATTTGGGGTGATAGGCGCTCTTGATTGAAAAAATTTCGAGTAAGTCACAGAGGTCATTGCTTGAACTGCACTCGTTAAAACTTATTGCGAGAGCATCACGGCCCACTTTGCGTAAGTTGATGTGATTGTTAAGTGCAGCGCTATATATTTGTTCTTGTTTGTTACCCACTTCGACACACAAAGTGTCAAAGAAATACGGATATCGCAAACTAAAACCTAATTCATGTAAACCACTGGCTAGCATTCTGCTGAGCGTGTGAATGCGCAGAGCGATATTTTTTATACCTTTTGGCCCGTGATACATCGCGTAAAACGCACTCATTAAGGCTAGTAATACCTGAGAAGTACATATATTTGAATTCGCCTTTTCGCGACGAATATGTTGTTCTCTTGTTTGCATCGCCATTCGTAGCGCGGGTTTTCCTCGGCTATCAACACTTAGACCAATAATTCTGCCGGGAGTGGATCGCTTGTAAGCTTCCTTGAAAGCAAAAAATGCTGCGTGTGGGCCGCCAAAACCCATTGGTATGCCAAAACGCTGGTTGCTGCCGACAACGATATCGGCTCCCACTTCTCCAGGTGCTTGCAATAGCACGAGGCTCATAATGTCTGCAGCAACAATAGCCAGGGCATCTTTTGAATGAATTTGATTGATGAGAGGTGCGAGATCAAACACTTCTCCTTCACTGCCGGGATATTGAATCAGAGCACCAAAATGCTCCTGGCTAGCCAGCGTTGCGATGTTTCCCTCTTTAATTTCGAATCCAAAATAGTGAGCACGGGTCTTCACCACTTCTTTGGTTTGGGGATAACAGTTTTCGTCCAGTAAAAATACGTTTGAGCGGTTCTTTCTTCCACAGCGTTTGGCCATGCTCATCGCTTCGGCGGCTGAGGTGGCCTCATCAAGCATACTTGCGTTAGCCATTTCCATACCCGTAAGCTCAATCACCATTTGCTGAAAATTTAATAAGCCTTCAAGTCGCCCCTGAGCAATTTCAGGTTGATAAGGTGTATACGCCGTATACCAGCCTGGGTTTTCAAGTACATTTCTTAATATCACAGGTGGGACATAGGTATCGTGATAACCTAATCCGAGAAATGAACGATAAATCTTGTTTTTGCAGGCAATATTTTTGAGTTCAGCCAAAGCTTGGTGCTCTGTGCAGGAATCCTCAAGACCTTGAGTGGTGTCGCTGCGAATTGAAACGGGAACGGTTTGTTTAATGAGAGCATCAAGATTCTCCACCTGCAAAAATTCAAGCATGTCTGCACTTTCTTCCCTGCTTGGACCGATATGTCTGTGAATAAACTCTGCGGAATTTTCAAGGTGTTCAAGGGAATGGTCTGAAGGCATGCAGATAGTCCAAAAAAGCTAAGCTGTTACAGTATGGTAAGCTTGTTAATGTGAGAGCAGACAGAATTCGTTGAATTTCTTATTTGCGGCAAGGGCCTGATTTTATCAATAGGATGAGGGGATAACAATTGATGATCAATCTGATTTTCACCCTTTGGCTGGCTTATTTCGCCTACAAGGGATACCGAAAAGGTTGGTTAACGATGTTGTTCAGTTCTCTGGCCTTTGTATTCGCCTATGTGGTGAGTTTTTTAGGCACTAATTCGCTTGCTGCAGTGTTAAAGCAATTAGGCCTTAATGCTATGTATGGCTTTCCACTGGCCGCTGTCATTTTGTTTGTTGGTACCAGTTATGTCTTTACCTTTATTCCAGCACTCATTGTTTCCCGACTGCCATGGCTTGAAAATAGCAAAACATCTCTTTCTGGAGCAGTATTTGGG
>JBNKVX010000043.1:0-16416 GCA_050299435.1 Cellvibrionaceae bacterium
TAACTTTAAACCCTACTGGCGAAAAAATCCAAGATGATCGCTATTTCAGTCATTACAATTCTTGAGTACGTAAACCTAAAGCTTCAACTTGGGGTTTTTTTGAAATATCACAAATTACTGCTGTGTTCGCAAATTCTTTTCGCAAGTATTCGTTTGCGACCCGTTTTAAATCTTCTTCGCCTATCTTCAATATCCTTTCTCTGAACTGTTGGCGAACCTCCAGTGTTCGCCCATGCAATAATGCGTGATACTCACGTTTTGCGCGACCCGCAGGAGATTCGGTTTTATCAAGGGCGCTGACAGCTCCGAGTACGGCTTCTTCGATTTTTTCAGAAGCGATAGTTGTTTCTAACACCCATTGAACCGATTCATCAAAGTCATTCAAGGTCTCTTCAAGACGGGGGTCACGGTATGAATAAAATCGAAATACTCCGGTGTTGCTGTCCTGGCTTGCACCGCCGCCATAAGCGCCACCTTGTTCTCGAATGGCTTTGTGTAAATAAGCGTTGCGCAATAAATTTCCGAGAACCACAAGGGGCGCGGCATCCGGGTGGGATAAGGCAACTGTTGGATAAGCTTTTGCACAAAAATTAACTTGTGAATTACAAAGCCAAGCGTCCTGAACAGAGGTTTGATGTTTTTGAAGTGTAAACCCTGCATTCTCTTCTTGATTAAAGCCTTTGACAGATTCAGTAAAGGTTTTTTCAAAGTGGGTAAACCTGTCTTCCTCGCAAATAAGCAGGAGATCTGTGTGACCTTGAGGGATAACTTCGCTTATATTTTTAAGCTTTTCGGCATAGCGTTCAAGTTCGCTTTGGTTTTGGAGATTTTTGTCGAGGGATTTAATAGAACGGATACTCTCGAGCCCACTGAGATCATGATTGAGTTTTGCGCTTGCACTCACACCTGAGCTAGCTGCGAGCATCGCCAGAGTATGCCCGCTGCCCGTTACACTCTGTTCTTTGGCCGCTCGGGTTTGAGAGACAAGTTCTTTGAGTCGAGTAAATTCATCAAATCTCGCTTCAGTAATTGTTCTGTTTAAGAGATCAGTGAGCGCAGCTTGATTACGGTTTAAGGCTTTGCCTGAAAAGGTGTAATAAGCAGAGTTCGCGTGTTGATCATCGACCCCAGGTCGAATAGAACTGAAAGCTGAAACTCCACCACTGATGCTGGCTTGCAGACGTTGGATTTCAAGGTAGCTTTGCTGGCCCAGCCCCACTTCTGTCACGGCGGTTCCGAAATAGGGGAGCAGTGTAAGGAGATCAGGGGTCAAAAGGGGCAGGGCAAAAGTTAGTTGTTGATACACCAGGCCATTTGTGCCGGTCGGAAAATAACTGAGATTTTTTGTATCGAAGCGTTTAAAGCTGGGCGCAGTTTCCAGCTTGGGCACATCTTCGATTGTGACTTTTGGCAAAACGCCGGCGTCATCCTGCTGGTTTTGCCTTGCAGCGAGATTTTTACTTTGTTCAATAATTTTTTGAGTTTCTTCTTTTGTAAGCTGGTTCTTAATTTTTTCCAGGCGGAGTTTTTCAGCCAGCTCTTTACGCGCTTGCATATTTGCGTCTGGCGTTAAACTCAATCGCACCCGATGAGGATTGTCTAATAAGAGTTCTTTCACTTGATGCTTTATGAAATCGGGATTTTTAATTTCTTCTCGAAGTTTTTCGAGCGTTTGGTCAATATTAAGTAGCGCTACCGGGTCTCCGCGATGTGTAACGGCATTTAAGGCGGTAAGTATCAATTGCAAACCATAGGGGTAACTGTCGCCGCCTGGTTCGCGCTGATGTAATTCCAGTTGATGAAGCGCAGACTCAAGGTCTTCTTGTGGAATTCCATCTTGAGCAATCTTTTCAAGGCATTGTTGGATTAGATTTTCAACTTCATCTGCATTTTCAGCCTTGCACCCTTCAAGGCCGCACATAAAACTCAGTTCAAGTTGAGAATCGTCAAGACCACAAAGAGGAGAGGGTGAACTGCCAAGATCACTCGTTTCAAGCGCGTGAGTTAGCGGCGTTGCACTGTGATCCATTAAAACACTGGAAAGCAACTGTGCGCGTAAACTGTCCTCCAGGTTTGTACTTTTTCCAAGCAACCACGCAAGCACAATATGACTTTTATTCGAAAGGTCTTCTTCATTGCAAGGATAACTTTCCTGAACCCTGACCGGAGCGTAGTAGCGCTTGCATTCTTCAACCTGAATTAGCTTGTCAAGTTTTTTAAAATGTTTAAGTGCTTGAGCCTCGAATTTTTCTTGCAAGACTGCCGGATCGAGATTGCCATAAGTCATAAAAGTTGCATTGCTTGGGTGGTAATGAGTTTTGTAGAAATGTAAAAGCTGCTCGTAGCTTAAATCCGGAATGCAGTCAGGTTCTCCACCGCTATTGTAATGATAGGTAGTGGTGGGAAAGAGGTAACGTGTCATTGTATGCCACAGTTGGGATGAGATGGAGCTCATTGCACCCTTCATTTCATTGAACACAACGCCCTTGTAAACCAATTCTGATTCCGGGTTTTCCATCTCGGCAAATTCAAGTCGGTGACCTTCCTGAGCAAAGTCAAGCGGATCAAGGCGCGAGAAAAATACAGCGTCGAGATAGACATCCAGCAAATTAAAAAAATCTTTTTCGTTAACACTGGCAAAAGGGTAGGCCGTCCAATCGGAACTGGTAAAGGCATTCATAAAAGTATTAATTGAACGTCGGGTCATCATGAAAAATGGATCGCGCACAGGATATTTTTTACTTCCACATAAAGCCGTGTGTTCCAATATATGTGCGACTCCAGTTGAATCTTCTGGTACCGTCCGCAAGGCGACTAGAAATACGTTTTCAGGATTATCGCTGGCGAGATGTATATGCTGGGCGCCAGTGTTGATATGTTGGTATTCATGGACGCAGATTTTTAGTGAGGCGACATCTTGTTTTTTTATCAGACGGAAAGCAGAATTCGACATTAATACCTCTAAGGCTAAGGGGTTACTGGGGCGTAAGTTTAACACGCCTCAGGTAAGCTTATCTTATCTCTGTTGGGCGGATCAACTTGAGCCCAAGCATCACTGAAATAAAATTTGAATTAGAATAGAGAGAATGAAGAATTGTGAAAGGCCCCGGAAAGAAACAAGATCAACCCTCATTGAAGGCTCAAAGTCAAGAGCAAAGGAAAGTGGCGATTAAAAGGAATAATGAAGAGATTAGTAAAGGGAATTTTGATGCCCGAAGTGCGCGTTTTCAACGAAATATCTACGAAAGTGCAAAAGGTAAAATTAGACTTGCCGTCTTGGATCGTGATTTCGAAGAACATGTTTTTCCTGAGGTCTCAGTTGGAAACGCTTCCGTTTTTGATGCCGGAGCTGGACAAGGTCAGTTTGCCTTGAGTCTGGCTAAAAGGGGAGCTCAACTCACAATGTGCGACATATCCGCAGAGATGCTTCGTGAAGCTGAGCGTAATTTTACGCAAGCGGGCGTGTCCCCTGAGAGCTTTACGATCCTGAATCAGGAGTTCCAGCTCGCAATTAAAGAAAATGAAATTTCATATGACATTGTGCTCTGCCATGCTTTGGCGGAGTGGTTGGAGAGACCGGAAGATATTTTTAGTTTGCTGGAAATGCTAAAGGTAGGTGGGTATTTCTCTGTGATTTTTTACAATATATCCGGGCTAGAATTTAAAAACCTGCTAAGGACAAACTTTAAACGATTTGACAGAGAAAAGTTTAAAGCCTACCGGGGAAGCTTAACGCCAACTAATCCTATTGACCCTGAAGTTTTTCTCGATAGAGCCCAACATTATCCGCTTGATATTATGACCATAAGTGGAATACGCGTTTTTCATGATTATATTTTTAATCGGGCGGATCGGGAACGTGAGCCGCTTACCCTTTTGGAAAAGGAATTGGAGTATTCTCAGCGTGACCCTTATTGGCGGCTAGGACGGTATATTCACGTCTTATTTCGAAAGACAGTGTGCTAGTTACTTTGTAGAAGCTTATCCTTAGCTAAATTAATGCGTGCGGCGAGATAAGCATTACCTCCTTTGTCGGGATGCAGCTTTTGTATCAGCTTTTTGTACGCTAGTTTCACATCTTCATCACTAAATGTTTCTTCTAGTCCAAGTATTTGACGGGCTTCGTCATAACTCATTCCGCCCGCATCATCGAAATTACTAAATTCACTGCGTTGTTTATTGGAATTCTGGAGTGTTGCGAGAATCAGATAATAAGAACGCTTGCACTTATCTTTATAAAATTGGCTGAGTTCTACCAGCTCTTCCTGGGAAAGCTCCTGAATTAGTTTGTTTTGATAAGGTCCATCAATTACTTTCCCTTCAAGTCGAGTTGGATTACCCATTATGATTTTCAATCGCAAATAAGGCGTGTTAATTTCGGGCGTACTGAAATTATGCGATTTTGCAAATGAGAAAAATGTCGGTGCAAAGCGTAAAAAATAGCTAAAAATAAATTTAAACATTCCAAGCGCAATGGCAACAACCAAGCCAACGACATGCATCCTACCGGTTATGACAGCGAATAGCATCAGTGCAATGACAGCCCCGATTACAATGTTCCAATGTGCGTTTTTTCGTTGTTCAGCATTAAGTGTTTGGTACCAGGATTTGGTCCAGAAATAGGCAAAAATGGCGATAAATACAAAGAGTAATTTGACTAGCATGCGTTATTGAAAATCCAGGTGTAAACCAAGTTGTTTAAATTGTTTGCATTCTGCTTCTAAAGTTGTGCTGGTTAAAGGATTGTTATCGAGCCAATTTTCGGCAAAGTGAAGATTATAGCGTTTTTTCTTCAATGATAATTCGGGTAAAGACTGCAGATCTTCGCGGCGACGATTTAAGAGGACTGCCAAGCGTAAACAGAGTAATAACGGAATGATGGCGTGAATCGCAGTTTCATCCATTCCCTGAAATTGCGACGCGTTTAATCCTCGACGGTGAAAACGTACAAGGTTGGCTAATATATACTGTTCATAACGCCCAAAGCCAGCGAGGTCACTGTTGTATAAAATGTAGTAGCCGTGATGATGATAAGAAGAATGTGAAATACTCAAACCGATCTCATGCAATTGTGCGGCCCAACGTAAGATTTTCGTGCGTGAAATCCCAGGCAGCACCGGGCCATCAATTTGCTTCCAGAATTCAAGCGCAGAGTGTGCGACGCGTTTAGCTTGATCAATGTCTGTATTGTGTTTTTTTGCTAAATTGTTAACGGCTTCGACGCGTGGATCTTTGTTGCTTAATCGCCCAATAATATCGTAGATAAGCCCTTCTTTAAGTGAGCTATCAGCAACGTGGATTTTCTCAATTTTTAGTTCGCTGAATACTGCTTGCAATATTGCAATTCCCGCGGGTAAAACTTGCTTGCGTAATTCAGGGAAAGTCTCACTATTGATGCAACCTTCATCAATAACCTTCTGTGCCAGTCTATCCAAAGCTTCTTTGGAAATAATAGCGCCGCCATCTTCAGTAGCGGTAAGCTCTGCAATAGCTTTCATTGTACCTGAAGTACCATAAGCCAATTGCCATCCTGCTTTGAGGTAACTTTGTCTGATTTCTTCCAGCTCATTGCAGGCAGCGATGTAGGCGCGACGCATAGCACGCGCACTGATATTGCCATTTTTGGCAAAAAAACTTTCAGTAAAGGTGACACAACCCAAGCCCAGACTTTCCAGGAGCAGCGGTTCCTCATTTTTCCCAATGACAAACTCGGTACTACCTCCACCAATGTCAACAACCAATCTTTGGTCACGGTCATTCACTACGGTGTGCGCCAAGCCGGCATAGACTAATCGCGCTTCTTCGTAGCCGGATATAATTTGGATCGGACAGCCGAGAGAACGTTCTGCAGCACGCAAAAAACTTCTCGGATTAGAGGCAGAGCGCAGGGCTTTGGTACCAACCGCGCGAATGTTATCACTCGGTATGTCTCTCAAACGCTCTGAAAAACGGGTAAGACAATCCAGAGCACGTTGCTGAGCATCAGGATCAAGCGCATTTCCTTCCTTAAGACCACGTGCAATTTGCACCATGTCCTTAACTCGATCAATAATCTCCAGGGTATTGCCGTTTAAGCGCGCAATTAACATATGAAAGCTGTTTGATCCTAAATCAATTGCAGCATAATAAGGTGAAGATTCATTAGAAATTTGCTTTGTCATCGACAAGACTGATATAAATTTGTCATGAGAAGGGCAATATTATGCCATGAGAGTACACACACAGGATAATTATTGATGAGTCAGCACGAACGCAAAGCATTTGGCATCCGGATAATGAAGAATAGTCACCCTGATATTCGGCGGATACGTAAGGACGGGGGAGAACCCACAATACACGGGAACAAGTTTTGGAAGTCAACCTATTTGATGATGGATTATTTAAAAGAATTTCCGCCCAAAAAAGGCGCACGTATTCTAGAGGTAGGCTGTGGTTGGGGCTTGGCTGGCGTGTACTGTGCGAAGCAATTTAAGGCTAAATTAACTTCATTAGATGCAGATGAAACGGTCTTTCCCTATCTGGTCTATCATGCTGAAATCAACGACGTGAAGGTAAAAACCTGGAAATGTCGTTATGAGAAAATACGTAAAGAAGATCTCAGGAAATTTGACTTGGTGATTGGAGCGGATATTTGTTTTTGGGATGAAATGGCAAAACCGTTGTTCAATCTGGTTAAACGTGCCCAAACTGTGGGTGGAGTACGTGTTGTTATGACAGACCCCGGACGAGAGCCATTTCGCCAGATGGCAGAGAAATGTATGGAGGAATACGACGCTTTATATGAGAATTGGTCTGTACCTCATCCAAATAACGCCAGCGGATTAGTGCTTGATGTGCCCCCCACATAAATTCAGTTAATGTCTCTCGTAAGAGGTGCTTATGTTTTTAGACAAACAACAGATGCCAACTGCAGAAACTGCACTTAAAGGACGCCAAGTCGTCATGCCAATAGTCAACAAACATTTTGTGTTGGGTTCGACGCTTAAAGAACCTTTTCCAGCCGGAACAGAAAAAATAATTTTTGGCTTGGGTTGTTTTTGGGGAGCTGAAAAAGCTTTTTGGCAATTAACGGGTGTTTATACAACGGCGGTGGGTTATACAGCGGGTTTTACGCCAAACCCAAGCTATGAAGAGGTGTGTTCAGGTAAAACCGGCCACAATGAGGCGGTATTGGTTGTTTATTATCCTGAAAAAATATCTGCTGAAGCGTTAATCAAAACATTTTGGGAATCTCACGACCCAACACAAGGAATGCGTCAGGGAA
This sequence comes from Cellvibrionaceae bacterium, assembly GCA_050299435.1. Classification (GTDB taxonomy): domain Bacteria; phylum Pseudomonadota; class Gammaproteobacteria; order Pseudomonadales; family Cellvibrionaceae; genus 1162T-S-0a-05. The sequence continues at coordinate 7,265 of JBNKVX010000043.1, forward strand.
ATGACAAAGGTACACAGTATCGTAGTGGGATTTATGTGTTTACTGAAGCGCAAAAAAATCAGGCTGAAAAAAGCAAAACCAACTATCAAAGCGCATTAGAGAAAAATGGATTCGCCAGGATCACTACTGAAATACAGAGTGCATCGGAATTTTATTATGCAGAAGAATACCATCAGCAGTATTTAGCAAAAAACCCCAATGGTTATTGTGGACTGGGAGGGACGGGAGTCGCGTTTTCAAACTCTAGCTTGTAGGCAAAGGCAATTATGTGTGCAATTGCAATATACAATTGTTCCGGAATTGAGTCGCCCAACTCCAACATGGATAGGAGATCTACAAGTGGAGCGTTATCGCACAAGGGTACGTCATTTTCACGCGCTATTCTGATAATTTCTTCTGCATCACTGCCAAATCCTTTTGCGGTAACGGTTGGTGTGTTTTCCCCATCATAGAAAATTGCGATGGCTTTGCTTAGTTGGTCAAGTTCAGTACTCATGTGTTTAGATCCACCAGGTTGTGAGTGAAGTTATTTTGTTGTAAAGGTGGTTCACCCGGAATAAAAAGTATGTCTTCAACTTCGAGCCCGCTATTTTGCATTTGCTCTCGTAATGCATCGAATTCACTTTTTAATCTTTTCTTTGTTTCTTCTTTTTGAGCCCAAAATCGTGTATTGACACCTTCGTGTAGATAACTGACTTCGCTGGCGAACCAGCCTGCTTCTTCAGTTTCAAATTGCATAAATACTTTCCATTGCTTACTTAAATGGCGTTTTTTTCTTTCATCTTTTTCCTTGTCTTCTTTCTCGCGGTCCTTCACGTACCTTTCTTGAAAATAAAGTGTTATGGGGTAGATATTGTCATTAACCTTGAAGTGCAATTCCAGCGCACTGTGAAACTGATTTGCGGAATCACCGAGCTGTGATAGCAGGCTTCGTAATTGCAGTGTCTGTATGCGCGCCAGGCTCGCTGTCGTTTGTTGTTTTAGTTCATTGATCAAATCTTTTTTAAGGGATTCCCTACTTTGATTTAAATTGGGTTTGAGCCCTAGCAATTGCAACAAAATGACGATGGGGTCCTTCAGCGTAGGTTTCACTGCATTTTCAGTTACTGTACCTGTACCCGTATTTAATAAGTTCTGTAATCGTAGAAGAAGTACCTTGTTGTCTTCTTCAATTGTTTTTGATTCGAGTTGAGCAAGACTCTGCTGTTGGCTCGCCGGCTCAGAAATATTCGCATTTCTATTGCTCTGGCTGAGGGGAGTCGCAGCTGAATTGTTTATTGGCCTAAGTATCTGCTGCTCGCTTGTGAGTTGAAGCTTGTTTGGTCGCGTTGAAGCTTCTGAATTGCCTGGATTCTGAAGCGTTTTGGGCTTGATCTCTTGTTGTGCTATTTGCTTGCTGATTTTTTGTAATTGGTTTTCAAGAAAAGTACCGCTGTGCTTAATAAGAAATTGCAGGACTTGAGGCGATAGAATTTGTGTGTTGCCCCTTAATTGCGTATTAAACAGTTTAGGCGTCACGGTAGTATTTTGTAGGAGGATATTACTTGATTTGCTTTCATGAGTATTAAGGGGATTAGAATTTTGTGAAATTTTATTCTCTGCTTTTTCGCCAGCCGTGATGGGTTCCATCACTTTAGCACTCAACACTTTTAAGTGTTCTATGATTTTGGGATGTAAACCAGTTTTAGTCGACATCTCGAATTGTGTATTGAGTTGAGAATTTTTAACTACATCATTCAAGGCGTGATTGATTCTCAGCAAATTCGCCATTAAATGATTTTTTCCGGCGCTTAGGGGTAGGTGTTGCCGTAAACTTTTATGCAGTTCTTGCTCACTGTTCTTTAAAAGCGCCAGCAAAGGTGAATTTTGATTGGCCGTAAGATGGCTTTCTGTCTTTGCTGTTGTTGGTTTGAGAGTTGGGTCGGTTGTCGTTGTGTTACCCGCTTGATGGTTATTGCTCGTTTGAAAGGTATTGGTATTACCGGCATTTTGATTGCGTGAGGTGCCCTTGCTGTACATATTTGTTTGTGCAGGATTTTTGACAATCGCGCTAAGTTCTCCGTCGGGTCTTACGCGAAATGAGAGTTGATCTCCAACAGAGAAGATGCGTTCACTTAAGAGATTGAGCTTGTTAGCCACGATTTTTATTTCCAGCAAATACAAAGGCTTTTGTGTTTGAATTAGCCTTTGAAGGAGTTTGGCGCGCGCTTGAAGTCCCGCGAGTTGCTGTGACTTTTCTCCTGTCTTACTTGCCTCGCCCTGAGGGGGGCTAGCTACAGTTTTTTTAAGCGCTTCAATTTCTCGATTGAGTCGCGCAAGTAAGGTGTTTTGCGTATTCTGATCTACGCGGAGGGTTTTTTGAACCGCGGCATGGAAAATTGCGTCTTCTCTGGCAGACAAACCCTTTAGCGCGTTTTGCAAGGTTTCCTGGGTCTGCATATGTGCGCCGAGTAAGGTGCTCAGCTGAGATTGAATGTCCATAGACTTAATTTAGGCGAAATACTCGTACTTTTCCTGTAAATACAGCCTTATGCAATTGTAGGGGCTTGGGCTACCGGTCTTTATTCGAGAATGCGCTATAATGGCCGTTTTTTTATACCCGCTTTTCAGAGAGAGTAGCATTGCAACTATATCTAAAAGAATTGAGCTGTGAACGCGACGAACGTCAATTGTTTTGCGAATTAAATGCAGTTTTCTCAGAGGGTGAGATCATTCAAATTGCCGGTGAAAATGGCGCAGGTAAAACCACATTGCTGCGAATGATCTGCGGGCTTACTCAACAATTTGAAGGAGAACTTGTCTGGAAGTTATCAAATGATGACAACGTTCCACCTACAGAAGCAAACGACTACGCTTTTCTCTCTTCACTCTTGTATCTGGGGCACAAACCCGGTTTAAACACATCGCTTACACCCATGGAAAATTTGCGTTGGTTTTTTGCTCTGAATGGTGCGCAATCACGGGCTCAGGCAGAGACGCTTGTTACCAATGAGATGATCAACGAGGCTTTAGAGAAAACTGGTGTGCTTCGCTACGCAGATGTGCCGTGTCGGTATCTTTCAGCTGGACAGCAACGGCGTGTATCACTGGCAAAAATCTATTGTTCTCAGGCTCCCCTTTGGGTTTTGGATGAGCCTTTTACTGCAATTGATAAGCAAGGCGTGTCCACTTTGGAAGAACAGTTTGTGAGACATAGTAAAGCGGGCGGCTTGATTATTCTGACCAGCCATCAGGTCCTGAATCTGGAAAACGTTCGTATTCTTGACCTGTCTAGTTTTGCCAGGAAGGTAGCATGATCCAACTTCCAACTTTATCTCAACTGTTCAAAGCGAGTCTGCGTCGAGAGCTGACTATCGGTTTTCGAAATCGAGGTGACATTGCAAACCCATTGATTTTCTTCCTGAGTATGCTGGTCTTTGTTCCCTTGGGTATCAGTCCTGACTCTGAGGTTCTCGCTGGGATAGCACCCGGTATAATCTGGATTATTGCGCTCTTGGCGACCCTGCTTTCACTGGATCGGCTATTTCTGGTTGACTATGAAGATGGAAGTCTGGAGCAAATGGTTCTGAGTGGACAGCCTCTGTTTTTACAGGTGCTGGCGAAAATTATTGTGCATTGGCTAATGACCGGGCTGCCATTGACCTTGCTCTCTCCTGTGCTCGCACATTTGATGTTTTTGTCGGCAGATGCATATTGGGCTTTGGTTTTATCACTTATGCTGGGAACTGCCGCCTTGAGTTTGGTTGGAGCGATTGGCGCAGCCTTAACAGTAGCTCTGCGACGAGGCGGGCTGTTATTATCTCTGATCGTCATGCCGCTCTATGTGCCCGCCCTGATTCTTGGTGCGGGCATTGTGCAATATGCGGTGGAAGGAATGGCGTATAAGAGTCATCTCGCCTTGCTCTGTGCGTACTCGTTGCTGTGCGTCATGCTGGCGCCCCTCGCGGCAGCCGCGGCATTGCGTGTGAGTTTGGATGACTGAATATAATAAGAGGAGTTAAATGTGGCTTGGCAGTGGTTTAACAGACTCGGATCTCCGAGATGGTTTTATGAAAAGACTGCAATTTGGGAGAAGTGTTTGGCCTTTCTTGCAGTTTTTTTATTGGTTGTTGGAGCTGTTTGGGGTCTGGGTTTCTCGCCCGCTGACGGATTACAAGGTAACAGCGTGCGAATCATGTATCTTCATGTTCCAAGCGCAATCATTTCGATGGCGGGTTACTATGTGATGGCTATATGTGGTGCGATAGGCCTAATCTGGCGTATGAAATTGTCCTTCATGTCCATGAAAAGTGCTGCGCACATCGGCGCAGTATTCACCGCAGTTGCGCTTTTTACTGGTTCACTTTGGGGCAAGCCTACATGGGGAACCTTTTGGGAGTGGGATGCTCGAATGACTTCCACATTAATCTTACTGCTTCTTTATCTGGGTGTATTGGGATTGCAATCGGCTTACAGTAATCAAGATACTGCGGATAAAACCAGCGCAATACTTGCACTTGTTGGCTGTGTGAATATTCCTGTTATTTATCTTTCTGTATATATCTGGAATACCTTGCACCAGGGCGCCAGTATAAAAATTGTTGGGGAATCAAGTATCCATCCGAGCATAGCTTATCCCCTGATAATTATGATATTTGCCTTTTATGTTGCTTTCGCGTGGCTGTTAATTGCGCATATTCGCGCAGAAATTTTAATTCGCGAAAAGAAAACCGTTTGGGTTCAGGATTTAATTAAAGAGGCTTAAAAATGGAAATCACATTTCAGTTTGCTAGTTTAAGCGATTTTATATCAATGCATGGGCATGGCATTTATGTTTGGCTTTGCTATTTTGCTGGTCTCATTGCTTTTTGTTGGTTAGCACTCTGCCCGAAATTCAAAATGAAATCCTTTATTCGTATTCAGCGAGCCATATTCTCTCGTCAACATAGTTAATAGGAGTATCCATGCACCCCATACGAAAGCGCAGACTTTGGATAGTGTTATTTATTGCGCTGGGTAGCTCGGCCGTTTTCGGTCTGGTTATTTATGCTTTGAATGAAAATTTAAATTATTTTTATCCGCCGTCGAAAATGGCTGAAGCACCGGTGGGGCGGGCAATTCGAGCAGGGGGTTGTGTATTGCCTGGCAGTGTTGTGCACGCGAAGGATCAGTTAAAAGTGGATTTTGTGATAACAGATGGCCAAGCAGAATTGCCTGTTACCTATAACAAAATTTTACCTGCGTTATTTGGTGAAGGTGAAGCGGCTGTGATGAAAGGTAAAATGAGAGCAGATGGTGTTTTTGAAGCAACTCAAGTTCTTGCAAAGCACGATGAAAATTATACGCCCACTGAAGTTTCCAAATCAGTGAAAGCCAATACTGAACAAGTCGACCACAGCAAAGATGCTGAAATATGCAAGGGTTTAAACTATGGTACCTGAGTTTGGCCAGTTGGCCCTGATTATTGCGCTTTTGCTAGCCCTTTGTTTGTCTTTTTTTCCGATGGCAGGCAGTTTTAACGGCAAATTAGTTTGGATGGGATCTTCTCGTTCTTTGGTGGCTGGGTTGTTTGTTTTCGTGGCCACAGCTTTCGCAATTCTTTCATACAGTTTTTATGTGGATGATTTTTCTGTTGCCTATGTGGCCAATCATTCACAACTTCAATTGCCGGTTTACTACAAAATCACTGCAGTTTGGGGCGGGCACGAAGGCTCGCTTTTATTGTGGATGCTGATGTTGTCGGGTTGGACTCTGGCGGTGAGTTTATTTAGTAACAAATTGCCCATCGATATGCTTGCGCGCGTTCTTTCAGTGATGGGCATGATTGCAGTTGGCTTTTTATCTTTCACATTATTTACTTCTAATCCTTTTGCAAGGCTTCTACCAAATGTACCCAGAGATGGCGGTGATTTAAATCCGCTATTGCAGGATCCTGGTTTTATTTATCACCCACCCATGTTGTATATGGGCTATGTGGGTTTTTCCGTTGTTTTTGCTTTTGCTATTTCAGCTTTGCTTTCGGGTCGTATAGACAGCACCTGGGCGCGATGGGCTCGACCCTGGACTAATTTGGCTTGGTGTTTTCTTACCGTGGGTATTGCGCTCGGGAGTTGGTGGGCTTACTACGAATTGGGCTGGGGGGGTTGGTGGTTCTGGGATCCGGTAGAAAATGCTTCGTTTATGCCCTGGTTAGTTGGAACGGCGTTAATTCATTCTTTGGCGATGACGGAAAAACGCGGCGTATTTAAAAACTGGACTTTGCTTCTGGCAATTACCGCTTTTTCATTAAGTTTACTTGGGACATTTCTTGTGCGTTCTGGCTTGTTGGTCTCAGTTCATTCATTTGCTTCAAATCCAGATCGCGGTATTTTTATTCTGGTATTTTTAATGATTGTTATTGGCTCATCGCTTACTTTGTACGCAATCAGAGCGCCTTCTGTTAAAAGTGAAGCAGGGTTTGATTTGTTTTCTCGTGAAGCATTTCTACTGGCAAACTCGATTGTCTTTGTGGTGGCGATGAGTATTGTTTTATTGGGTACTTTATTTCCCCTAATTCGAGAATTGTTAAACCTTAGTCCAATTTCAGTAGGTGAACCCTTCTTTAATTTTTCTTTTCTTAAGTTAATGGCATTTATCGCAGTGATTATTGGCATTGGCTCAATGTTAAATTTCAAAAATACCCAGCTTGGAAAAATTAAATGGGTGTTAATTGTTCCAGCGCTAATCAGCTTCTGGTTGGGAACTTTTATACCTGGTCTGTTCGAGGGGCCATATAAAATCTCCGCAGCAATTTCAATTATGTTGGGGTCCTGGGTGATTCTTTCAATGTTGGCAAATGCCTGGAGCAAAACGCGCAACGCGCCGAGTTTCTGGCTTGGCTTGGGACGCTTGCCACGAAGTTATTGGGGAATGCTAACTGCACATATTGGTTTTGGAATCTGTGTATTAGGTGCGACACTAAATACTATCTATAGTGATCAACGCGATGTACGTGTTGAAGTGGGTGAAGCAATTATCGCGGCCGGTTACGAGTACGAATTGGCTTACGTGACTCAGGTTAAAGGCCCGAATTATCGTTCAGTGTTGGCGGAAGTTGTTGTTCGAAAAGCGGGTAAGGAACTTGCGAGACTCAAACCGGAACAGCGTTATTATTCTAATGGCCAACCGATGACCGAAGCTTCAATTGATGCGGGATTTTTTAGAGATATCTACGTAGCGTTGGGTAATAAGGTTGATGACAATGCCTGGGCAATTCGGATTCACTTCAAACCTTTCGTTCGTTGGATATGGCTTGGGGCAATCTTTATGGCGATTGGTGGTTTTGTCGCTATTACCGATAAACGATATAAAATTAAAAAACGTCTTTCAGAAACTGAAAAGGTGACCACGACAGTAGACGAAGAAAAAAGAATCGATAAAGCGGGAGAGGGCGCTCCTGTATGAGTCGATTAAAGCTTTTTATTCCATTGATTATCTTGTTGGTGATTACGCCAATGTTTTTAGTCTTATTGATGGATGAGGATAGAGATCCTAATTTGCTGCCTTCTGTCTTGGTAGGCCGAACCTTGCCTGATTTCTCCTTGGCGACTTTGGAAGAGCCTGAAAAATTTTATACGCGTGAAGATATTCTCGGTGAAACATTTTTATTAAATGTTTGGGCTACCTGGTGTCCATCTTGTAAATATGAGCATCCATATCTTTTGCAGCTTGCCGAGCAAGGAATTAATATTTATGGTCTGGATTATCGCGATGATGCTGATTTGGCAAAAAAATGGCTGACCGACTTGGGTAATCCTTACAAGCTGAATTTTTTTGATCCGGATGGACAGCTGGTTTTGGATCTCGGTGTTTACGGTGCCCCAGAGACATTTTTGGTGGATGCAAAAGGAAAAATTCTTTACCGGCACATCGGTGTCGTTAATGAGAAAGTTTGGTTAGAAGTGTTAAAACCGCTTTACTACCCAGCAGGCTTTAAACCTCAGTAATATTTTTCATTTCGGGTGTGTTTGGGAAGGTTTTGTGACCATGAAAAAATATCAAGCATACTTAATTTTCCTACTCCTCTTTATATCGCTAAAGTCATTGGCGCAATATGTTGACCTTAGGAAATTGCCTGAAAATGCACAATCGAGGTTGATCGAGCAATTCCTTGTAGCGTTAAACAGCAATAACCCGGATCAACGTATAAATTTTATAAGCGAAAATTTTGAAGAAAGTTTTCTAAATCAGTTTCCTATGTCGGATCATCTGGGTTTTCTCGATGAAGTTAGCCGTCAGCAAGGAAAGCTCGTGTTTTATAGCTTGCGTCAGTATGAAGAACCGCGTCCTTCGACACAGTTGACTGTGATTGTGAAATCTGCGCGCACAGAGCTTTGGTCAGCATTTCAGTTTTATTTTACAGATCACCCAGCCCCTAAAATAGTCGGCATCCGGGCGCTTCCGGCTAGGCCGCCTTTATCTGAAGGTGAAAACACCAAACTCAACGAAAAGCAGGTGGTGCATGAATTGAAGGTCTACGTTGATCGTATGGCTAAAAAAGATGTGTTTTCAGGGGCTGTATTGTTGGCAAAAGGGGAGAAAGTTTTATATTCCGATGCAAAAGGTGAGGCAAGCAAACGTTTTTCCGTAAAGAATAACCTGCAAACTAAATTTAATTTGGGCTCCATGAATAAAATGTTTACTGCAATTGCTGTAATGCAGCTGGTTGAACAAAAAAAACTTTCTTTGGAAGATACCTTAGATCAGTTTCTGGATGAAACCTGGTTAGCTAAAGCGGTCAGTCGCGAGATTAAAATTAAGCATCTTTTGACACACTCTTCTGGTTTGGGAAATTATTTCAACGAGCTTTTTATGCAAAGCTCTAAGCTCAGGTTTCGAGATTTAAGTGATTATAAACCTCTAATTCAAAATGAGAGTTTACAGTTTGAGCCTGGAAGTCGATATGCGTATAGCAATACCGGAATGTTTCTTTTGGGTGTGGTGATAGAACAGGTCTCTGGCGAAGACTATTTTGATTACATCCAGAAACACATTTATGACCAGGCAGGCATGCTTAACTCTGGCAGCTATGAGATGGATAAACCTGTACCTAATTTGGCCATAGGTTATTTGCCAGATGGAGAAGATTTAAAAGGGTGGCGTAATAATCTCTACCTGCACGTTGTAAAAGGTGG
>JBNKVX010000043.1:16426-30067 GCA_050299435.1 Cellvibrionaceae bacterium
GTCCCGCAGGAGGAGGCTTTTCTACGGTAGAGGATCTGCATAGATTTGCAGTTGCATTAAATAACAATATTTTATTAAAAGCATCAACCAAAGAAATATTGCTTAGTGCCAAACCAGAATTAAGTGCGCAAAATTACGGTTTTGGCTTTGGTGTTTTGGGATCCTCGGAAAACAGAATAGTTGGCCATGATGGCGGGTTTGATGGTATTAGTTCCAATTTGGATATTTATTTAGATCGCGGATATATTGCAGTTGTATTGTCGAATTATAGTGAGGGATCGCGACCCATTGAGAGCAAGATTCGTCAACTTTTAGCAAATTTACCCATTTCCAAGTAGAAAATTCATGCAAACAAGATTATTACCTGAATGGTCCGGGGTTGGTGCTGTACTGATTGCTTGGCCCTATGAAAGCGGCGATTGGTCGGGAAGTTTTCAAGAGGTATCCAAATTTTACCAAAATTTTCTCGGTGCCTTGTGCGAAGAAATTGAGGTTTGGGTTTTGGTGAAGCCCGAATGTAAAAATGAATTTAACAAGGTGTACGCGCAATTGAACTCCGAGCGGGTTAGGGTTTTCAATACGGAATACAACGATACTTGGGTAAGGGATTATGCTCCTCTTTCTACGATGGCGGGAGCGCATAAATTTCAATTTGACGGCTGGGGAAATAAATACGATTCAGGTTTCGATAACAAAGCCAGTGAAATTTTAAAATCGCATTTTAAAGATTGGAGAGAGTGTAATCTTGTTTTAGAAGGTGGTGCAGTTGAAGTCAACGATGACGGTGTTTTGTTGGCAAATAAAGACTGTGTGTTGGATAAAACGCGTAATCCTACACTCACGTCAAAAGCGGTATTGCGAGAATTGCGTGATGAGTTGGGAATCACGGAATTTGCATTTGTTGAGAAAGTGGGTTTGAGTGGAGATGACACGGATGGGCATATCGATACTTTGGCGCGTTTTGTAAACAACTCGAAAGTAGTTTACTGCGGCGCTAATGCACAGCACCCGGATAATAAAGCACTGCTAGCACTTGAGAGCCAACTACAAAAGCTTGCGAATCAATTCCATTGGGAATTGCAAGCCTTGCCGACGCCTTGGCTTCGTGATAAGAAAGGGCGAGGACTTGCTGCAACGTATGCCAATTTTTTGATTTGCAATGATACTGTTTTCGTTCCTACATATGACATAGCTGAAGATAAGCAGGCTTTAGCAGTGTTAACAAAAGTCTTTCCCGATAAGCGGCTTAAAGCTATATACTCTTTACCCTTACTGGCTCAAAATGGCAGTTTACATTGTGCAACAATGCAATTTGCTAAGTCAGTGATTAGCAGTTTGAATTAGTCAATCAGTTTGATCCAGAATTTGTTTATCGCTTAGCGTCAGCTCTTGGTTTTAAGGAATACTATTATGTCCAGCACCATTACCGCTGCAGTGGTCCAACAAGCCATTAGTGGGAACAACAAAGAACACAATCTAAGAGAAACAGCTGAATATGTTCGCGCTGCTGCAGAAGAAGGTGCCGAACTGATTGTTTTGCAGGAGCTGCATGGCACACGATACTTTTGCCAAACTGAAGATCCAGAAAACTTTGAATTGGCGGAAGAACTGAATGGTTTCACTCAGGCTTTTTGCTGCGATTTGGCCGCTGAGCTGGATATTGTGTTGGTAATGTCCGGTTTTGAAAGACGTGCTTCCGGTTTGTATCACAATACTGCTCAGGTGATTGATGGCTCGGACGGTGTAGTTGGTCATTATCGAAAAATGCATATTCCCGATGACCCAGGTTTTTATGAAAAATTTTATTTTACTCCTGGCGATGCGACTGGGCCGGAGTGCGGTTTTAAACCTGTAGAAACTCGATTGGGCAAATTGGGTGTGTTGGTGTGTTGGGATCAGTGGTATCCCGAGGCTGCGCGTTTAATGGCGATGGCGGGCGCAGACCTGCTTATTTATCCCACCGCTATTGGTTGGGACCCTGACGACGACGAAGATGAACAAGATCGCCAACTGGACGCATGGCTAACAATTCAACGATCACATGCAGTGGCAAATGGTTTGCCGGTGCTTGTTGCGAACCGCACAGGCTTTGAACCCTCACCGGAAGACGAGGAAACAGGAATTGATTTTTGGGGAACCAGTTTTATTGCCGGTCCTCAGGGTGAATTACTGGTTTCGGCAAACATAGAGGAAGAAGGCGCTTTTTTGGCTGAAATTGACCTTCAGCATTCGGAAAAAGTCAGGCGTATGTGGCCATATTTTCGCGATCGCCGTATCGATGCCTACGACAACATTACCCAGCGCTGGCTTGATAATGAGTGAATTAGGATCCTGATTTTCCTTTTAAATATGGGTTGGAAATTTTAAAGATTTGCGTTCCCTGACTTTTGATTTTTGCAAACGAACCTCCAAAATGACGATCAATTAATTGATCGAGTTTTCCGTTTTCTTTAAGTGTTTTTAGACCAAATTTAATCCTTTCAGCAATTAGCGGCTCGCAATCACAAACATAAAAGTAAACTGGGAAAGGGTAATGCAGGTAGGTGGAATTCAGGATAGATAGATCGGCGTGGTCGGTTTTAACTAAATCAAAAATATTTTTAACCTCACCAATACCGAGAGGAATGTAATCAAAACGTTTCCTTTCTAACATGGTAAACAAAACGTCCATGTTATTGCCCGTTACCACTTCAATATTGTTAGATTCAAAAACTGCAATATCACTCCAGTGCTCAATTTGGCCAGCTTTTAAATGGCGAAATTCTTCAAGAGTTTGTATGTGTTTGATACGCTGAATTTCTTCGTTATGTACTACAAGTGCTCGAAACCCAAGTAAACCTTTCATTATTGGAATTTTAATTACCTGTATGTCACTGTTGAGAATTTCATTGTTCAGTGCATTACTTGAAACATTAAAGATTTCCCCGCGGCTGACTTCCCGAACATTGCGGGTAAAATTGATATCCTCACCCTCCCAAATTTCAAGTGTATAAGCACCAAATTTTTGTTTGGTTTCATTAAGCGCATTTTTTAGCACGTCTATTTCAAAGTGGTGGCGATCACTGATCGCCAATGGCGGAAGGTATTTAATGATTTCATCTGAATGTACGTACACAGATGTCAGGCATAGAGAGAGCGCGCACAGAAACACATTGCAGTGGAGTCTAAACTGCTTGATTTGAACAAATTGCACTGGGAAAATTTTTCTTTTTGAATATTGTGGCGCGAGAGTTTAGCATTCCTGTCGTCAAACAATGAATTTCTTATTTGTTATGGATTTCGCCAAACCTATTCCATTCTGGTTTCAGATTTCGATAAACAACTTTAACATTGTTACATAAGATATTGATAAATAAGGATAAATATGAATTTTTATGCGGTTTTGTTGGCGGGGCTACTGTGCCTGAACACCGCCCTTGCAGGGGAAACCAGAGACAGCGAGCGTCGCAAAGCTCAGCTCGACCCTGATTTGTTAGCAGAAAAAGTTGTTTTTAATTGGCAAGGAGGTCGTTGGAAATACCAAAATTTAAGCGGCAGTTATCGTTTTGTGATAACTGAAAGTGAGATCACCGCGGTTAACGGCGCTCCCACCAACAAATTGTATATCCAGTGGTGGAATGACAAAGGGGAAATTTCCTATTCGTTAAGCGTGAATGAAATCAACACTGCACCTAGCTACCAATTTAATAAAAGTGAGTGCATTGACGCGGCATGCAGCGCAATCAAGTTGTCAGCAATTCACGGGATGGAGGAGTATAAACGCATGATCACGATCACACTGATGGGACTCGGGCGTTACAGCATAAGCCTCGAGCCCGAATGAATGTCGTTAATCAAGGTGGGATGGATTCAACTTATATATAGATAAAACAAAAAAACCCCGGCTTTAAAACCGGGGTTTTCTTAATATGGCGACCCGGAAGGGACTTGAACCCTCGACCTCCGGCGTGACAGGCCGGCATTCTAACCAACTGAACTACCGGGCCGCAGCTGTCACTAAGCTCTTTAGCGAGCTTGCTTCGATGGTGGGTGGTACAGGGGTCGAACCTGTGACCTACGGCTTGTAAGGCCGTCGCTCTCCCAACTGAGCTAACCACCCGTCGAAGGAGCGGCTATTGTAATGATATTCGTTTTCCGGTCAATACCTTCTTGAAGATCAGAAATCTAATTCAATATGTGAGATCCTGGCTGTAGAGTGGGGCTTGGCGTATTGCTATACTAGCGCGCCTTTAAAGTTACAGTGTGGAGAGTTTTTTTGTACCGTTTCCCTTTCCTGTTCGCCTTAGTGTTCGGTAGTTTTTTGACTGCCTTTAGCCATTTTGCCTTGGCTAGCACAATAGAAATTCATGAATTTAGCGAAGAGCATCAGAGACAGCTGTATTTACATCTCACTCAAGTCCTGCGCTGTCCTCGGTGTCAAAACCAAAACATTGCGGACTCAAACTCACAAATTGCAATCGATTTGCGCAATCAAGTCGCACGACTGGTTAAACAAGGTCAAAGTGAAGAAGAGATTAAAACCTATATGGTAAATCGTTATGGCGAATTTGTTTTGTATGAGCCGCCCGTTAACAAGGGAACATATTTGCTATGGTTTGGTCCCTTTGTAATATTTGCGTTGGGCGCTTTAGTATTTACTTTTAGTATTTTAAAAAGAAGAAAAAATATGCGAGAACATAGCGAAGAAGTTGACCAAAGTGTCGAGGATGAAAAGTCAGAGGATCAAGGAGCACTAAACTAATGCTTTTTTGGCAAGGTTTTGCTGTTCTGAGTTGCGCTGCTATTTTGTTCATATTGTGGCCGACTATCATAGTTCACCTCAATAAAAGAAAAAAAGAATTGATGGGTACATCTCAGGCTAGAGTCCATGAGGTTGTTTACGATGATCAGCTTAAAGAATTGGAAGCCACCCACGGTCGAGGTGAGATTGAAAAGGAAGAGTTAGAGATACTTAAGGAAGATTTACACAAAACACATATTTTTGAAGCCTCTCAAGTGCAAGAAAGTGAACAGCCCATCATTGCGAATTGGAAAAGTCGTATTCCAGTTATCTTGCTTGCCTTCGCTGTGCCCTTGGTTACATTAGTGATTTACTTTCAAATCGGTGCAAAACAGGATTGGGACATTTATCAACTGCGATCAAATTTTTATGGTGAGGCCAATCCTTCGGAAGATAAAGGGCATGCCTTAATTAAGGCCTTACAAAATCGTTTAGAAAAGAAACCTCAAAATAGCCACAATTGGTATTTGCTCGGTGCAACGGCCATGCGTATCGGAGATTACGAAGAAGCGGTAAGGGCTTTTCGTGAACTCGATAAGCTGGAACCTCAATCACCGGTTGTGTTGGCAGAGCTGGCTCAGGCGCATTTTCGTTGGGCTGGGAGTATTACTCCTGAAGTAAGAAGTTACATTAAACAAACATTGGCCTTACAAGAGGATTACCCTTCAATACTTGGGCTTGCCGGTGTTGACGCCTTTCAAAATGCACGCTTTCAAGAAGCGATCGATTTTTGGAGCAAGGCTGTTAGTCGAATCAATCCGCACAGTGCAGAATACAGCGCCTTACAACAAGGTATTGAGCAAGCCAAGTCAGCCATGCTTGCACGGGGTGAAACACCCAAGCACGACGGTGCAAATGAAATGGAGAGTTCCGGGCAGTTAAAGATTGCGGTGCGTGTCTCTCTTGGGGATGCGGTAGAGGCGGCACCCGACGACACGGTTTTTGTTTACGCGCGTGCCTGGCAGGGCGCTCGTATTCCTTTGGCGATACAGAAATTGCAGGTCGCCGATTTGCCCAAGTCACTTGCCTTGGATGAAACGATGGCGATGGATCCTAGTCGGGGCTTGGCTTCAGCGGCTCAGGTAGAAGTTGTCGCCAGAATCAGCAAATCGGGTAGCCCCGTGCCCCAAGCTGGAGATTGGCAGGTGAGTGCCGGACCTGTCACACCTGGCGAAAATACAAAGAGAATTGATCTGGTGATAAGCAGTCAGGTTGAGCAATAAATAGTCAGTTTTGCCCCGATTTGTAAGTAAAATGAGCTGTATTGTGCACATGTTGCAGCTTTGTGTATTTTCGGGTGCTCGCCTTAATCTAAGTGTGTAAAATTCGCCTTTTTCTGCAGAAAAATAACGGTTATTTATCCTTTAATACAGTGAATCATCTATGCGTCTGAAGTGCATCAAACTGGTCGGTTTTAAATCTTTCGTCGATCCAACTAATGTCTACTTTCCCAGTAACCTTTGCGCCATTGTGGGCCCTAATGGCTGCGGGAAATCCAATATCATCGACGCCGTACGGTGGGTAATGGGTGAATCCTCCGCTAAAAACCTCCGGGGTGAGGCGATGACGGATGTGATTTTTAACGGTTCTGGTGGACGCAAGCCAGTAGGCCAAGCTTCGATTGAGCTGGTTTTTGATAACAGTGACGGCAAGATTACTGGAGAATACGCGGGTTACAACGAGGTATCCGTCAAACGCAAGGTTACTCGTGATGCACAAAACATGTATTACCTGAATGGCAGTAAATGTCGTCGCCGAGATATTACTGACCTGTTTCTCGGAACCGGCTTAGGCCCCAGAAGTTATGCCATTATTGAACAGGGCATGATTTCCCGTTTGATTGAAGCAAAACCAGAAGAACTCCGCGTATACATAGAAGAAGCTGCAGGTATTTCAAAATACAAAGAACGACGCAGGGATACCGAAAATCGCATGCGGCGCACACATGAAAACCTCGAACGTTTAACTGATCTGCGTGATGAGCTGGAGCGTCAATTGGTGCGCCTCAAGCGACAATCAAGTTCCGCTGAAAAATACACAGAGTTTAAACAGGAAGAGAGGCGTTTAAAGGCGCAGCTGCAAACTCGGCGTTATCGTGATTTGCTCACCCGTGCTGAAGAAAAAGCTCAGCATATTAATGAGCTGGAATTGAAAGTTGAAGCTAAAGTAACCGAGCACGTTCACCAGGATGCAGAAATAGAAAAATATCGCACACAACACACAGATCTAAGCGATAAATTTAATGAGGTACAAGGCCGGTATTATTCCCTCGGTGCGGATGTATCGCGTTTGGAGCAGGGCATTCAACACGCAGAGGATCGTGAACGGCAGCTAAAGCTAGATCTTGAACAAACAACACGGGATTGTGAAGATGCCGATGAACATATGGCATCTGATATTCAAAAGTCAGAAGGCTGGGAAGCGGAGCTGCTTGAGATCGAGCCGGAGCTTGATAAAGTTGTTGGGGCTGAAGAGTTGTCTGCCGCGATGCTCCTGGAAGCGGAAGATGCCATGCATCACTGGCAGCAGGAGTGGGATAATTTTAATCAGAAGGCCGCTAACCCGCGCCAGCAGGCAGAAGTTCAGCAATCACGTATTCAGCATCTGGAGCAAGTGCAACAGCGTTTGTTAGAGCGCATTGAAAAACTTCAGGAAGAGTCTCGTTCATTTGCGGTTGTTGAAACCGAAGATGAAATTCGGGAACTGGAAGAACAGGTTTCCGAAAGCGAAATTCTGATCGAAGAAAAAAATGCATCTCTTACTCAGATAAAGCAAAACTTGCAGGATCAAAAATTATCGGAGCGTGAAAATAGTGAGAAGCGCGACGAATTGCGATCACATTTACAGCAAATGAAGGGGCGCCTTGCATCTCTGGAAGCCTTACAGCAAGCCGCTCTTGATAGTGGCTCGGAGGAGCTGGAAAGGTGGAAAGAAACAGCGGGACTTTCGCATGCCACATTACTTGCTGAAAATATCAAGGTGCAAACGGGCTGGGAAACCGCAGTGGAAACTGTTTTGGGCAAGAACCTGCAATCACTCTGCTGTGAGAAACTGTTGTCTGAACTCAGCGCGCATCTTGGTGACTTTTCCAAGGGATCACTAACTGTATTTACGCGTTCTACAAACACACAAATCAGCGGCGAATCCAAACAGGGCAGTTTGTGGGAGAAAGTAGAGGGCGATATTGAATTGGCGCCATTCATTAAACAAGTTTTTACAGCTGAAAGCCTTTCAAGCGCCCTCGAAATTCAAAAAACACTCGCTGTTCATGAATCGGTCATCACCAAAGAAGGTATCTGGCTAGGTGTGAACTGGTTGCGCGTTGCGCGAGTTGATGATGTGAGCGGTGGCGTGCTAGAGCGCAAGCAGGAGATTGAAAAACTTGAATCACAAATAGCCGAAACTGAAGAAAGTGTTGATACTCTAACTCAGGTGTTGGAAGAAATTAGAAGTAATTTGACGGGATTTGAGTTGGAGCGTGAGCGTCTTGGGGAAGCACTAGAGAGCTTGGTGACTAAACAAACTGAACTTAAAACCAAGGCCAGTGCGATGCGTGCCAAGGTCGAGCAAGTCCTCGAAGCGAAAGAGCGTACAAAACGCGAATTGGAAGAGGCCAACACGCAAATAGAAAATGAAAAAATTAATTTAACGGATGCCCGGAAATTATTGCAGGAAGCATTAAGTTCAATGGAAGTCGACGCAGTTGATCGGGAGAAACTCTTGAACCAACGCGATGCGATACGTTCACAACTGGATGAAGCCAGGCAGAAAGCACGGCGTGACAAAGATAAGGCTCACGAGTTGACCTTGCGAGTGCAATCGATCAAAACCCAATTGCAGTCTATTAAGGAAGGCATTAAAAGGCTGGATGAACAAAAACAAAGGTTGCACGAAAGGCGTGAAAAATTAAGGCAAGCTATTGAGGAAAATCGCGAACCCATTGCTGAGCACAAGCTTGAATTAGAAAGCTTTCTTGAACGTCGTATCCAGGTGGAACAAGAGTTGACTGATGCGCGTCGAGAAATGGAACAGGCTGAACATGCCTTGCGCGAAGCTGAACGCCTCAGACAACAAGTTGAACAGGCTATGGGAGAGCTTCGTACAAAATTGGAAGCATCGCGTTTGGATGCGCAGACAATTCGAGTTCAAAGTGAGGGTCTGCAACAAACCTTGCTTGATGATGGTTTTGATCTTGACAATTTGTTGGCAAATCTTGATGAGAGCGTCGGTGAAAAACAGTTGGAAGAAGCGCTGACTGAGATTAACAATAGAATAGCTCGACTGGGGCCCATTAACCTCGCTGCCATTGACGAATTTAAAGTGGAATCCGAGCGTAAAAATTATCTCGATGCCCAGAATGAAGATTTGCAGGAAGCTTTGGAAACCCTGGAAAACGCGATTAAGAAAATCGATAAAGAGACAAGAACCCGTTTTAAAGAAACCTTTGATCAAATCAATACAGGCTTGCAGGAGCTTTTCCCAAAAGTTTTCGGCGGCGGGCATGCCTATTTGGAAATGACAGGTGAAGATTTGCTTGATACGGGTGTTGCCATTATGGCTCGACCACCAGGGAAGAAAAACAGCTCAATTCATTTGCTTTCGGGTGGTGAAAAAGCGTTGACGGCAATAGCTCTGGTTTTTTCAATCTTCCGTTTGAATCCCGCTCCTTTTTGTATGCTGGATGAGGTCGATGCGCCTCTGGATGATGCAAACGTTGAGCGCTATGCGAAGATGGTGAAAGAAAGCTCTAAAGATATACAATTCATCTACATCACACACAATAAAATCGCCATGGAAATGGCGCAGCAGTTAATGGGCGTGACTATGCATGAGCCCGGTGTATCCAGAATGGTAACTGTCGATGTGGATGAAGCGGCAGAGTTGGCAGCCGTATAAGAGTAGACCTTTGTAAAAAAACAGGTTTTTAAATTGGGAGGGATGAGATAGGGGATGGACTGGATTACAGTCATTATTGTTTTGTTAATCATTGGCATTATTGCTGATGGTTTACGTCGCGTACGCAAAGCAAAACGAGAAAGCCTGCGTTTGTCTCCACGAGCCAAAGAACTGGATGAAGAAAGTATTCGCGTGAGCTCCAGTGAATTCCCGTCAGGTGGTGCCCGCGTAGCGAAGCGACGGGAAGACGACGAAGTGGAAAATCTAAATCAAAACGTCAGAAAGACATACGAAGATTCTCGCGTGACTGTGGGCGCACCAAAACGTCAAGCGCCAGAACAAACCACTTTGAATTTAGAAGAAGTGGTGCCCATGTTAATGGACACCATTGAAACGAAATACGCAAATCGGGACGACCTGGAAATTGAAGATGAGGATCCCAGGCTCGGTGATATGTCTGAACTTGAAGAATGTGCCCCCGAGCCACCTCCCGCAGTAAAAAATGATAAAAAGACTAATAAAGAAGCGCAGCAAAAAGAAGATAAAGACGCTTCAGAGGTGCTGATAATCAGCGTAATGGCAAAATCAGAAGAAAGGATTTCGGGCGTAGACTTGCTCAATTGCTTGATGAGTCTAAATTTAAAATTTGGAGAAATGGATATTTTTCATCGTTATCAGGAAGATGACGGAGATGGACCAGTTTATTTTAGTTTGGCAAACATGGTTGTGCCGGGTACTTTCAATCTTGCTCAGATGAAAGAATTCTCAACTCCGGGCGTCACACTTTTTATGCAGCTTCCCCTGGAAGCGGGTTCCGAAACCTTGACTGCCTTCGATCTTTTTGCCCAGGCCGCAAAAACGCTCGCTCACGATTTGCAAGGTGAATTGAAAGATGAAAATCGCAGCGTAATGACTAACCAGACTTTTGAGCATTACCGCCAACGTGTCATTGAATTTGAAAGAAGAAAAAAATTACAACACAATTAAATTTAAAAAGGAATGGCGGATATAAATACCCTAAAAACCGAATTGGATAAGCTTAAGGAAGAGCTAAATTATCATAGTCATCGCTATTATTCGCTTGATGACCCAGAACTACCTGACGCAGAATATGACCGTCTTTTTCAGCGGCTTCTCGAAATTGAAAAACAGCACCCTGAACTACAAACTGTAGATTCGCCCTCACGCCGAGTTGGTGCGCCTCCTCTGAAGAAATTTGCAAGTGTAAAGCATGAAATGCCAATGTTGTCTTTGGATAATGCTTTTAATGAAGACGATTTGCGTGCGTTTGATAAACGGGTAAAAGATCGTTTGAAAAACAGTTCGGATATTTTTTATTGCTGTGAGCCAAAATATGACGGTATTGCGGTTAGTTTGCTGTATAAAAACGGAGTGCTTGATCGCGGGGCGACCCGTGGAGATGGTGCTACGGGTGAAGATATCACTGACAACGTGAGAACAGTTGGCTCAATTCCCTTGCGTCTTATTGGCAAAGGGTTTCCCTCAGTTTTGGAAGTGCGCGGTGAAATTTTTATGCCAAAAGACGGCTTTAAAAAATTTAATGAAAATGCGCGCACTAATAACGAAAAAATATTCGCTAACCCGCGTAATGCAGCTGCGGGAAGTTTGCGTCAGTTAGATTCTCGTATTACGGCAAAACGCCCCTTGGCGATGTGCGCTTATAGCGTCGGCTACGTCGAAGGTGATTTGCCTGGTGAGCACGACAAAATATTGAAGCGTTTGAATGAGTGGGGATTCTCAATCAGTGACCAAAGTAAAAGGGTCAAAGGGATTGAAGCTTGCATAGACTATTACGTCAAACTTGGAGAAAAACGTACTTCTTTAAATTACGATATTGATGGCATCGTGTTTAAAGTTAACGATATTTCTTTGCAAGAAAAACTGGGGTTTGTTTCGCGTGCTCCCCGCTGGGCAATAGCTTGCAAGTTTCCCGCACAAGAAGCAATGACTGTACTGGAATCTGTAGAGTTTCAAATTGGTCGTACCGGCGCGGTGACCCCTGTCGCGAAATTACAGGCCGTTGAAGTGGGTGGGGTGAGGGTTTCAAATGCCACCTTGCACAACAAAGATGAAATTGAACGCCTGAACCTTAAAATTGGTGATACTGTAGTTATTCATCGCGCGGGTGATGTAATTCCAAAAGTCGTGTCTGTGGTTGAGTCTCGTCGGCCCAAAAATGCCAAAGCCATTATTTTTCCTCGTAATTGCCCTGTCTGTGGTTCTTTGATTGAAAGCATAGAAGGAGAAGCTGTTTCGCGCTGTAGTGGCGGTGGTAAACGATGTTCCGCACAGCAAAAAGAGAGTATCAAGCACTTCGCCAGTCGCCAGGCGATGGACATCGATGGCTTGGGAGATAAAATTGTCGAGCTGTTGGTGGATGAAGAATTGGTAACAACCGTTGCGGATTTATATGGCTTGAGCGTAGAGCAAATTAGCGCGCTGGATAGAATGGGGCAAAAATCTGGTGAAAACCTCGTGGAAGCGCTAGAAGCAAGTAAAAAAACTAGCTTGCCGAGATTTTTATTTGCTTTGGGAATTCGAGAAGTTGGGCAAGCAACGGCGAGAAATTTAGCTACTCATTTTGGTTCAATAGAAAAACTCATGGATGCAAATCTTGAGGCTTTGCTCGAAGTCGATGATGTTGGCCCTGTCGTGGCAAAATATATTTTTGAGTATTTTCAGCAGGAAGAATCCAGGGTGCTAATTGATGCCTTGAGAAAGCAGGGAGTCAAGTGGCCGGACATTCAGGCTAAAGGTGAAATAAACAGCGTGTTTAAAGATAAGGTTTGTGTTTTAACAGGAAGTTTAGAGCAAATGACACGGGAGCAGGCAAAAGAAAAGCTTCTAGAACTGGGTGCAAAAGTCACCGGGAGTGTTTCTGCGAAAACCGATATTTTAATTTCAGGGCCGGGTGCGGGCAGTAAACTAAAAAAAGCACAGGATTTAAACATACAAATCATTGATGAAGATACGTTTATTAAAATGTTGGGGTAACTATGAAAATTGTTTTTTTAGTAGGGGTGATGTTAACGCTTGGTGCCTGCGTTAGTTCACCGCCCAAACATGTTGACAACGTATGTCATATATTTGACGAAAAAGGCTCCTGGTATAAGAAAGCAAAAAAGGCGAGCAAAAAGTGGGGTATACCTATCGCAGTTAATATGGCCTTTATTCATCAGGAGTCACGTTTTGTCCCAAAGGCTAAACCACCGCGAAAGAAAATATTGTGGATATTTCCTGGGCCGCGGAAGAGTAGCGCTTATGGTTACCCTCAAGCAAAAGATGAGACCTGGAAGTGGTATAAAAAAGAGAGAGGAAATTTTGGAGCGGATAGGGATGATTTTGAAGATGCAATTGATTTCATTGCCTGGTACAACCATATTAGTGCAACGCGTTTAAAAATTGCCAAAAACGATGCTTATTCATTATACCTTGCCTATCACGAAGGGCAGGGTGGTTACGCTAGAAAGACCTGGAAAAAAAAGGGCTGGTTAATTGGTGTTGCCAAAAAAGTTAGCGCGAGAGCCGGTCGATATCAAACGCAACTGAATAAGTGTGAAGATCGGCTTAATTCATCCTGGTGGTGGCCATTTTAATTAGGAGTCTCTAGTGGAAGCAGAATCTATAGTTTATGGCTGTATTAAAGATGCCTTGAGTGGTGTAGGTGATAGTGAAAGACGAAATCGGAATCGTTCAGCAATGATTGCGCTTCCGAAGGCAGAGGAGTGGCCCTATTTAAGTCAGGAAATGTTTTCAATACCTAAAACAGAAATATTTGCAGACAAATATTTAACAGAAGTCATTCACTTTGGCGCTTCGTACAAAGCGATAGAATACGAGTGGGCGCAGTGGATGAAACGCTTTGAAACGCTGCTCGATCAAATGTATTGGGTGTCTGCTGTTGTTCACCTTGAAACAGAATTGTCCGGCACACACACTTTTAC
>JBNKVX010000044.1:0-29797 GCA_050299435.1 Cellvibrionaceae bacterium
GCTTGCCACGCCACTCTTGTGTTACACAAGCGCCAGGCTCAATTTTTGATACATTGAATTCAACTGGTGCCCCAGCTGCACGTGCTTTCGCACTTGGATTCCATGAATTGACAAAAGGTACCGCAGCTCCGACTACTCCAGCTGCTCCAACAACAGACGTCAACGCGGTCAATACGCGCCTGCGCCCTTCATTCACACCGTCATTGCTCACGACGTTCGCTCCCCATTTCATTTGCTCGCAACAAGCTAAGCTGTATTAATCAATGTTGTTAAGGAAATCCCGCATCCCCAAAGGCTTGGGAGACAGTGCAACTTATTATAGTCAGCATTTGCACTGCCATTGGGAATCAGCCCGAATTTAAAGCGGCGCAGTATAGCATAAAGCGCCAATTGGGTTGGGACGGAACAATGAGAATCCTTATTAGCGAATGCAAATTTTCACTTATCCCTAGCGTAATCAAACGAAATTAATGTTTATCAAAGTTACAATCAAAAAAGCCAGGTTTTCGACCTGGCTTTTCAAAATTGCTACGGAGATTTTAGCGTTTAGAGAACTGCGGCTTCTTACGTGCTTTACGCAAGCCGACTTTCTTACGCTCGACTTCTCGCGCATCACGAGTCACATACCCTGCCTCACGAAGTTGTGGACGCAGATTTTCATCATAGGCCATCAAGGCTCGTGTTAAACCGTGACGAATTGCTCCTGCCTGGCCAAAACTACCGCCACCCTTTACAGTGACTTTAACATCGAACTTTTCGCCATTTTCAGTTAACTCAAGCGGTTGACGCACAATCATACGCGCAACTTCTCGACCAAAATACTCGTCGATGGGGCGATCATTGATAACAATATTACCACTGCCCAATGAAATGAATACACGTGCTGTTGAGGTCTTGCGGCGACCCGTACCGTAAAATTGTTCAGCTGCCATAATTCAGCCCCCCTTATAGTTTAAGTTCTTGAGGTTGCTGGGCGGCGTGCGGATGCTCGCTACCGGAGTAAACCTTCAACTTTTTGAACATTGCACGACCCAAGGGCCCGCGTGGCAACATGCCTTTTACTGCGCTTTGGATGGTGCGTTCTGGCGCTTTATCAATCAATTTATTAAAGCTAATGGATTTGATGCCGCCGGGGTAGCCGCTGTGATGATGGTACATCTTGTCGTTCGCTTTATTGCCTGTCACACGTATTTTTTCTGCATTGATGACTACGATGTAGTCACCCGTGTCCACGTGCGGGGTAAATTCAGGCTTGTGCTTGCCGCGCAAACGGTGAGCAATCTCACTCGCCATGCGACCCAGGACTAGCCCTTCCGCGTCGATGATGTACCAGTCGCGTTTAACTGTTTCAGAGTTGGCACTGATGGTCTTCATGTTATATCTGCCTTCGATGGTACGGATTAAAATTAAATAATTCCTGCGGGGCCAAACAGCCCCAAAATGGAGGGCGGATTCTACTTAAGACTTTGGTACAAAACAAGAAAGGAAGAGCCTATTTGCCAAATTATTTGCTCCGCCGCTGAAAGTCAGTCTCCACGGTGCTCTCGGGCGAGGTAAGTGGTGCTTTGCATTTCCAGAATTCGACTCACAGTGCGTTCAAATTCAAAACTGAGACGTTCCGAACGGTAAAGGGAATCTATCTCGCTCTCAGCAGAAATGATGAGTTTTACACCTCGATCATAGAACTCATCCACCAAATTAATAAAACGCCGCGCCTGGTCGTCATTTTGACCGTTAAAAACCGGCAAATTTTCGAGGATCACAGCGTGATATTCCCGCGCCAGCTCGATATAGTCATTCTGGGAGCGGGGTCCATCGCATAATTCGCGAAATTCAAACCAGACAACATCTTCCGCCTCTCGATAGGCATATAAGTTTCTACCTTCCACTTCCAGGGGCACATTAGCGCGAATAGAACTGACATCTGGAACCAACCTTTCAAAACACGCACCCAAAGACGCATGAGACCGATCATTTAAGGGTGAATAGTAAAGATCTGCCTTCTCCAAGGCTCTCAGACGATAATCTGTATCACTAGCAATCCAATGAACATCCACATTTTGATAAATCAATTCTATCGCTGGTAAAAAATTGGCTCGCTGCAAACCGTCCCTGTACAGATTCTTCGGTTCAACATTAGAGGTCGCCACCAAGACCACGTTTTTCGCAAAAAGCGACTCCAGCAGCCTCGCCAAAATCATTGCATCAGTAATATCGGATACAAAAAACTCATCAAAACAAAGCACACAAGCTTCCTCTGCAATTCGTTCCGCAACGGATTCCAGAGGATTTTTTACATTTTTAAGATGTTTTAAGTCGTGATGAACACGCTTCATAAATCGGTGGAAATGGGTGCGCATCTTATTTTCAAAGGGCAGCTCATCGTAAAACAGATCCATTAACCAGGTTTTACCTCGCCCAACGCCGCCCCACAGGTAAAGCCCCTTGATGGGTTTGCCCCTTTCGTTTTTTGCCCAGGCACGAAAACGATTTATCAGGGTCTGCTCCCCATAGCTCGATTTTTCACAGAGTTGTTCCCACAAAAGGGTCAGCTTTTCGGCAGCTTCATACTGTGCGGGATCTGCAAACATGTCTGGCTTTTCTGTTTCCAGGCAATAACGTTTAAGAGGGGAAACTGTCATATTAAGTGCAAAGTATTAAAATTATGAGGAAATATCCGTCTGTCTGAAGGCATTTTTAGGTATTATAGGGATATCGAAAGTGTAAAAAGCAAGCCCTGCGAATGCTGAATGTGCGTGGTTTGCGAGTGTTGGAGGCTTTAAAGTGGAAACAATGGTAACAGTGGCGGCAATTGCATTTTGTATTGGCGGCTTAGTCGGAGCCGTTATTAGCCGTAGTTTGGGATCGCCCGACAAGCAAAAGGAATTGGAAAAAAGCCTAGCGGAAACTCGTCGAGAATTAGACAGTTATCACCAAGATGTGGCACAACACTTTGCCCAGACCTCTCGCTTGGTTAATAACTTGACTGAAAGCTATAAAGAAGTCCATGAACACTTGGCTAAAGGTGCAATTCAGTTAACAAATCCTGAAATCAGCAAGCAAATTCTCGCTGCAGGAGACGGCAAGTTGGGCATTGAGGCCCATGATGTTATCGACGATCAAGCGTTCCAACCTCCTCGTGACTGGGCTCCCAAAATGCCTGGAAGCAAGGGCACTTTAAGTGAAGAATACGGTCTGAACGACGAACAAGAAGAGGAAGAAGCCATCAAATCGGTGGCAGAAAAACACAGGGAAGCGAGCTAGAAACCTCGCTTATTTCTATCCCACATTTCACTCAATGGCGATATGAGAAAACTACAGCAAGTCATTGAATTTGTTCGCTGGCCTGTTATTGCCGGCATTCTGGGTGCTCTCGTAATCAGCGTATTTTTCCCGCAGTATTTACCGCAGCGCAGCGAAGGTCCGGAAGGCACTTCAAACTTTGACTCCCTATTTCCCCAGGAAAATGAATGGGTAGGCCCCGTTTCCTACGCTGATGCAGTTAAACGGGCTGCGCCAGCAGTCGTTAACATCTATACCAGTAAAAAAATCAACGCCAACTCCCACCCTTTACTGAGTGACCCCCTGTTTCGTCGCTTGTTTAATATCAGTGAGCTTCCACAACAGCAGCGCATGCACTCTGCCCTTGGCTCGGGTGTTATTGTCAGCGAAGAAGGGTATTTACTGACAAATGAACATTTAATAACCGGGGCAGATGAGATTGTAGTTGCACTCCAGGATGGACGTGACGCCAAGGCCCAATTAATGGGTGTAAACCCTGAAAGTGATCTAGCTGTTTTGAAAATTGACCTCGATCACCTCATTGCCATTCCCATCGGTTCTCCCGAAAGTGTTCAGGTAGGGGACGTTGTACTCGCGATTGGCAACCCCTTTGGCATGGGTCAGACAGTCACTCAGGGCATTGTGAGTGCGACACGCCGTCGCGGACTCAACATCGCGCAGTTTGAAAACTTTATTCAAACCGATGCGGCAATTAACCCTGGCAACTCAGGTGGCGCCCTCATTGATGCGCGTGGAAATTTTATTGGTATCAACACTGCCCAATTCAGCCAACAATTGCAAAGCGGTTTCGGCTTTGCGATTCCCGCCGATACGGCCTTACAGACCTTGAATGACATAGTTGAATATGGGCATGTTGTCAGAGGGTGGTTGGGAATTGAAGCCAGGCCACTGAGTGCACGGGAAGCGCGATCTCTTAATTTTTCTGCTGCAGAAGGGATACTTATCACACGAATTGTGCCTGATGGCCCAGCCGATAAGGCCGGTTTGCAAGCAAAAGATGTGATTACACACATCAATAATCGCTCGGTTGGCAGTGGTATTTGGGGGATTCAGGAAATCAGCGAGAGCCGCCCCGGCGAAACTGTTGAAATAAAGTTAATCAGAAACGGGGAAGAATTGAGCCTACTCGCCACCGTACAAGCTTTGCCACTTCAGCATCAAGCACAACAATAATTTACAATCCAATATGTACTCACGATAACAAAATGGAGTCATTGAGATGGAAAAGAATATCTGGTCTCACTTGCGATCAACAACTTTTGGTCTAATGGTTGGCCTTGCCCTGCTTTCAATTCCTCTTGCGCAAGCCTTTCCCAGCCTGGAACTCATTGCCGAAACAACTGAATGCAATGGCGACACCGGATTCACCAGTTTTAATGCCAGTAAACTTTATAAAATACAGACCGGTTGGTGCGATGACCCCAACAACCCCGGTAAAAAATTGCAACAGGTACTTTTGAAGTCTGACAGCCGTCCAGGAAGCTACGATCTTATGTGGGTCACTCAGGCTGAAGCTAAAAATATCATGCAACAAATCAAGGAAGGACGTGCAGTTAAAATTCAACATCTAAAAGAACCTGATGTGAAAGTTGAAATTCAACAAAACATCAGCGAAAAACAGAACAAAACAGAACCCGTTAAACAGGTCCTTAGTACGCCCAAAGCTAAAGAACCGAAAGTTGCGGATTTGCGCGGACCCAGCATTGAAATCATTGACCCCCCCATTGCAAATACTCGATCAATAACACAAGTGCTAACCGCTGCGGAGATCGAAGAAAGAACCATCGTAGGAAAAGTCGATGCCCCCGCCGGAATATTGAGTTTAACTGTGAATGGCGAAGCAGCGAAGGTTGACGACAAAGGTTTTTTTACTGCATCCATTCCCATTAAAAAAAATCAAACCAGCGTTTCCGTTGTAGCGGTAGACAAGCAAGGCAAAAGACAAAAGTTTGATTTTAATTTACGCCAACAAAAACCGCTGTCAGAAACACTCAAAGCAAAAGATACGGAATTTGGTCGCTACCATGCATTGATTATTGCAAACACGCAATATGACAACATGGATAATTTGGTCACGCCAGCAAATGATGCCGCCGTATTAGCAGATATTTTTGAAAACAAATTTGGTTTTACTGTGACGACAGTGAAAAATACCAGTCGCTATGAACTTATGACCGCACTAAACAAGATGCGTCGAGATTTAACCGAAAAGGACAATCTTGTTATTTACTACGCAGGCCATGGCGCCTTCGATAAAACCAACAATCGAGGTCACTGGCTCCCCACTGATGCGGAAGCGGATAGCACAGCAAATTGGGTATCAACAGTTGCTGTGACTGACATTGTGAATTCCATGTCTGCAAAACACGTGTTATTGATTGCTGATTCATGTTACTCCGGGGCATTAATGCGTAATTCGCAAACGCAATTAGATGGCGGCATGAGTGACGATGCAAAAAATGCATGGTTGAGAACAATGGCAGAAGCGAGAACAAGACACTTACTCGCCTCTGGAGGAGTCAAACCCGTTTTAGACGATGGAGGAAATGGTCACTCCATTTTCGCAAGCGCCTTGATTGAGGTATTAAATTCCAGCACCGGGATTATTGACGGCTCACAAATTTATGATTCGGTAAAAGAAAAGGTTGAGATGCGCGCACGCGCACTCAAGGTTGATCAATCACCGCTCTATGCAAGACTACAAGAAAGTGAAGATGAGTTTGGCGAATTTTTGTTGATTGCCAAAGAGTAAGCAATGTCGCAAAAACCAAAAGACGAAGCTCCCACTGTAATTCAAGCACACAAACTTTCGGCATCCTACCCCGGAGGTGTAAGGGTGGGAGACTGCATACGCAGTCGATTCGTACTTGAAGAAGAAATCGGTCGCGGAGGCATGGGAATAGTATTTAAAGCGCTGGATCTACGTAAACAGGAAACCGAAGACAAAGAGCCCTACGTCGCGTTGAAAGTGATATCTAACAACCTAAAGCGTGTACCTGAATCGCTAATTGCTTTACAACGCGAAGCAAAAAAAGCACAGAAACTCGCGCACCCCAATGTTGCAACGGTCTACGATTTTGATCGTGACGGCGACGAAGCCTTCGTCACCATGGAACTCCTGGAAGGAAAATCACTTTCAGATTTACTCAAGGATGAGTATGCCAATGGTTTGAATTTTGATAAGGCTCTGCCGATTATTCAAGGCATGGCGCGAGGTTTGGCCTACGCCCATCAAAAAGGTATTGTGCACTCAGATTTTAAGCCGGGAAATGTTTTTATATCCAATTCTGGCGCCGTTAAAATTCTGGACTTCGGCATCGCGCGAGCCATGTCTCAAAAAAAAGAAAGTGAAGAAAACGAACACACTGTGTTCGACCCCAGCGAATGGGATGCCATTACCCCCGCTTACGCCAGTTTTGAAATGTTTTACCACGCGCCTGCAGATCCGCGCGACGATATCTATGCTTTAGCCTGCGTGAGCTACCAATTATTAAGTGGCCAGCATCCATTTAAAAAATTGCCGGCCAATAAAGCCAAAGCGCAAGGCTTAAAACCCAAACCCATTGCGGGATTAAATAAAAAAATCAACAAACTGCTAATTCAAGGGCTAAGTTTTGAACGCAATGATCGACTGGAAAGTGTTGCGAGTTTTCTCGATCAGCTTGTTCCAAGAAAAAATCAGAAAGCGCGTGTATTTATTGCAGCCGTTGCAATTTGTCTCGTAGCATTCGCGGGCTATTATACCTGGTATAAAACCAGTGAAATAAATCTGGTTGAAACAGCTATTGAGCAAGGCGATCCCTGGCGATCAATCCCACAAGCCGTAGACGAAAATACTCAAGAGAGAATTAATCGTTTGTTACAGGTTGCTCAAGCCCATTTGTCCATTGGTAGACTCATCAAACCCGCCACTAGTAATGCTGCAGAAGCCTATATGGAAGTATTGAAATTACAACCTGGAAACGAAGCTGCATTGGAGGGTGTCAATAAAATTGTTTCCTCACTTGACGCAAGCATTCAAAAACTTGAAACAACTGATGTCAACCAAGCGCTGAACTTAACTCAACGAGCGCTGCAAATATTACCGGGTGAACCGCGACTTAAAAAAATTGAAGCTGCGCTACAGAAAAGCCAATAGCAACTACAATTTTAATTTACTGCTCCCGACCTTTCTCCATTCGCATTTCTGCTGCACGCGCATGCGCTTCGAGCGATTCTCCACGCGCCAGCACTGAAGCTATTTGACCGAGATTTTTTGCTGAATCAACACTGCAAGAAATAATAGAAGAGCGTTTTATAAAGTCGTAAGTACCCAAAGGCGAAGAAAATCTCGCTGTACCCGAAGTGGGCAACACGTGATTCGGCCCTGCGCAATAGTCGCCGAGACTTTCAGACGTGTATCGACCCATAAAAATTGCACCCGCGTGCATCACCTTATCCAGTAAGGCTTCAGGCTCTTCGACAGATAATTCAAGGTGCTCTGGTGCTATACGGTTTGAAATTTCAATAGCTTCACTTAAGTCTTTAACTTTAACCAATGCACTGCGATTTTTTAAAGATATTTCAACGATGCGCTTTCGCTCAAGCTGAGGCAATAGTTTTTCAATACTCGCCTGAACCTGCTCGATAAATTTTTCATCCGGACACAATAGAATTGCTTGTGCCTGCTCATCGTGTTCCGCTTGAGAAAATAAATCCATCGCTACCCAATCTGGATCTGTTTTGCCATCACACACAATAAGTATTTCTGATGGGCCTGCAAACATATCAATATCGACAAGTCCAAACACTTCGCGCTTTGCTGTAGCAACGTAGATATTGCCTGGACCAACAATTTTATCCACCTTGGGTACAGTTTCAGTTCCGTAGGCCAAGGCGGCAATAGCCTGGGCACCGCCAATTGTTATCACGCGTTTAACTCCAGCTACGGCAGCTGCAGCAAGTACCAAATCACTAGTTTGTCCATCTGGAGCAGGCGACACAAGCACTACCTGTTTAACGCCCGCGACTACAGCAGGAATAACCGACATCAATACAGAAGAAGGATAAGCAGCTTTACCTCCTGGGGCATACATACCCACTTTTTCCAGGGGCGTAATTTTTTGTCCGAGGACGGTGCCATCCTCATCGGTATACTGCCAACTTTTCTGGATTTGTTTTTCGTGATAGCGACGGATACGTTCAGCAGCCTGCTCCAAAGCAATTTTTTGTGCTTCGGGAATTCTTGCCAGTGCAGAATCCAGCTCTGACTTTTCAATGACCAAATCACTCGCCTGGCTTATGCTGCGTCGATCAAATTTGTTGGTGTATTCTACCAAGGCGCTGTCTCCGCGTTTTTTAACCGCTCGGAGAATCTTGCGCACTATTTGCTCCACACCTTCTTGCGCATCGTCCTGCCATTCAAGCAAGCCTTGCAAATGTGTCGTGAAATCGACATCACTGCTGTTCAGACGATTAATCACTAGGCAGCACTCCCCTGCATACCCGCTGTCTCAGCCACGGCGACACTTATCGCATCGATGAGCGCCTCAATTTGATTGTGTTTCATTTTCATTGAAGCCTTGTTTACAATCAGACGCGAACTGATGTCCGCAATTTTTTCACGCGGCTCCAAACCATTCGCTCTCAAGGTATTGCCGGTATCAACAATATCAACTATCTCATCTGCCAAATCTAAAATAGGCGCTAACTCCATAGCCCCATAGAGTTTAATTATGTCCGCCTGCCTTCCCCGCTCAGCGTAATAACGTTTAGCCAGGTTGACATATTTGGTTGCAACTTTAATTCGACCCGGTTTAAGGATTTGCCCTGCTATACCTGCAGTCATTAATCGACAACGGGCAATCTGCAAATCCAGAGGCTCGTAGAAACTGTTACCACCGTGCTCCAATAAGGTGTCCTTTCCGGAAACACCGACATCCGCAGCGCCAAACTCCACATATGTGGGCACATCACTGCCACGTAAGATAAGCAGACGCACACCGGTAGCTGTTGTTTCAAAAGTCAGCTTTCTACTTTTTTGGACATCCTCAACAGGCTCAATACCAGCCGCAGCCAAGAGCGGCAGAGTTTCTTCCAAAATGCGCCCTTTTGTCAGCGCTATCGTTAATTCAGACATCTTTAACTTCCTTTTCAACCCGGTACACGTCGGATATTCGCACCAAGCAATTGCAATTTTTCTTCAATACATTCGTAGCCGCGATCAATGTGGTAAATACGATCGACGACAGTTTCACCCTCTGCAACCATTCCGGCAATCACCAGGCTCGCTGAAGCGCGTAAATCAGAGGCCATAACCGGAGCCCCTTTTAGAACACTGACACCTTCAATCATTGCTGTATTGCCTTCCAAGACTATTTTTGCCCCCATTCGATTGAGTTCGTGAACTTGTATCAAACGATTTTCAAATATGGTTTCCACTACTGTTCCGGAACCTTCTGAAACTGCATTCATTGCAGTGAATTGCGCTTGCATATCCGTTGGGAAGGCCGGATAGGGTGCTGTTCGTAAATTCACTGCTTTGGGACGTCGACCTTCCATATCAAGTTCTATCCAATCCTCACCCACAGTGATTTTGGCACCTGCCTCTTCCAATTTAAGTAAAACTGCTTCGAGAATATCTGCGCGAGTACTACGCAATTTCACTCTACCGCCGGTTGCCGCGGCAGCAGTAAGATAAGTGCCCGTTTCAATTCGGTCCGGCATGACACTATAGGTACAACCCGCAAGCGACTTCACTCCCTGCACTTCTAATTGATCAGTTCCAATCCCCTTTATTTTGGCGCCCATCGCTACAAGACATTCTGCCAAATCAACAATTTCCGGTTCGCGAGCGGCGTTTTCCAACCAGGTCGTCCCTTCCGCGAGCACCGCTGCCATCAACAGGTTTTCAGTGCCACCAACGGTGACCTTATCCATCAAAAAACGGGTTCCCTTGAGGCCTTCTGGAGCCCGAGCACGGATATAACCACCATCAACTTCGATTTCGGCCCCCATGGCCTCCAATCCTCGCAAATGAATATCGACCGGGCGCGATCCAATGGCACATCCGCCAGGAAAAGAAACATTTGCCTGACCGTAGCGAGCCAATAAAGGCCCCAAAACGAGAATAGAAGCACGCATCGTCTTCACGAGTTCATAGGGCGCCTCAAACTCTTTGATACCTGCCGGATCAACTTCTACACACATCTTCTCATCAATGGTGACCTCTACCCCCATGCAACGAAGCAGGGCCAGCATGGTCGTTATGTCGTTGAGATGAGGCAAATTGCAAATGTGCATGGGCCCCTCAGCCAATAAAGCTGCAGCCAGGATCGGTAATCCGGAATTTTTAGATCCAGAGATTTTGATCTCGCCGTTAAGGCGCGAACCCCCTTGAATGATGAGTTTATCCATACGGTTATTTCTTAATTAAGGATTTTTATTTTAAGCGTGCTGTGACGCCCACTGAGCAGGCGTGTAGGTCTTCATGTGCACCGCATGAATTGCACCGGATGCGATGGCATCCTGCAATGAGGCATAAACTAATTGTTGTTTTTTTACGGGCGTTAAGCCCTCAAAGGCTGGACTCACCACCACAAGATTTATGTGACTGCCATCGACTGAAACCTCAACTTCACTGTCTTCCAGAGAAGCTTCAATCGCTGCTTTGATTTCATCTGCCTGCATTAAGCTCGCCACCTACAAATATTACGGGGGCGCTAGTTTAATCAAAAAGCGGGCTTTCCGCACCCGCTTTAGCTTTAACGCTCAGATCTAGATTGACCAGCCTGCAATGGCCTTATCAAGGTCGCCATTATGCTCTTTCACTGCTTGAGCGAACTGGCTGCGAAAGGTTGAGCCCAAATTAACGCCATCCAGAACAACGTTTAACAACAGCCAGTTGGCATCTGTCTTACGCCTACCCATGGTATAGGCAACTTTTTTGTTTGTGCCATCTGCCGCCTGTACTTTTTGCAAAACGGTAACTTTCCCAAATTCGGGGACTGCATTCTTGGAAGGAAGGACTTCTACTGATAGATCATTAAACTTTGCCATGCCCTTGGCGTAGGTTTCTACCAAACCCTTTTTAAATACCGCAACAAAAGCTTGCTGCTGCTCGTCACTCGCTGTTTTCCAATACGAACCCATAACACTGCGGGCAATAAATTTAAAATCGACCACAGGCTCTAATAAGGTTTGCACTTCGTCAAAATATTTCTGTGGATTGTTTTCATAAGTTGCCTGGTTGGCTTTAACCACTTTCATCAGCTGCTCTGTGGTGGTATTTACAAGATCATGTGGACCAAGGACGTCCTCATTAACTGCCTGAGCGCTAGCCAGCGCACTCAATACCCACGAAAATAAGAATAGGATTGAGATTTGAGTAAATTTTGTTTTGGGTACATTCACCGTTTTGTCTCCACGTTTAGACTGCCTTTAGTTTAACATCCTGCCTTCATAAAGCTGAACACAAGCTGACAATCAACGATGATTCTTATTTTGAATATCCTTGCGACTATCTATAAGATTGCCAACCAAACCAAACTGTAAGATTACCAACCTAAAAAATTGTCACTATTTTATATACTACTTTCCGCTGTTGAGTATTAATCATGCCTGAATTTATCCCAACACAATACGCTATTTATGTGGCTGCTCTGTTCATTTTCCTGGGGTTTGTCGGCTTAATCTGGAGCGCTGACCGCTTTGTTATTGGCGCTGCAGCAATTGCTAAAAGCTTTAATATTGCGCCTCTTGTTATTGGCCTAACCATCGTTTCCTTTGGTACTTCAGCGCCAGAAGTTGCAGTGTCAATCGACTCCTCTATTGTTGGGAAAGGGGATTTGGCAGTGGGAAATGCCATAGGTTCAAACTTGGCGAATATCGGTTTGGTTCTGGGATGCACACTCCTAATTGCAATGATCCCGGTTCAAAACACCATCCTGAGAAATGAAATGCCTATCCTCATTGGCTTAAGCGCTCTTACCGGGGTGTTTCTGTTCAACGGCACGTTGTCTTTCTGGGAAGGATTAACACTGCTCTTACTCATTTTCCCGGTTATGTACTACCTGATCAAAGTTCAAAAGAAAGCGGTGAATGAAGACAAGGAGTTGGAAATCGAGGGCGAGGAAATGATCCGTGACATGCCCCGCAAGCACGCGATTGGATGGTTTGCACTTGGACTGATTGTACTCATTTTGAGCTCCCGGATACTGGTGATGGGTGCCTCCACGACCGCAGAATATTTTGGTGTTAGCACGCTGGTAATTGGCTTGACCGTTATTGCCATAGGAACCAGCCTACCCGAACTTGCTGCTTCAGTAATGAGCGCACTAAAAGGCCATCATGACATTGCCATTGGCAACATTGTTGGCTCCAATATTTTTAATTTATTAATGGTTTTAAGTCTCCCAGGCATCATTGATCCCCCAGATTTAGGGCCCATCGTTTTTGCGCGGGATTTTATGTTTATGATGGGCGTAACATTGCTTTTAGCCGCAGCGATATTCGTCGTAATCAAACAGGGCAAACCTAAACTTGGACGAAAGACAGGCATACTGTTATTGTTTGTTTACGTTATTTACTACGTGGTGCTCGGATTTGCACAAACTTAAAAATAAGCCACTAAGCATGACGCAATTTGATTTTCTTGCATCCGCTCGACGCACTATAGAAAGTGAGCGCAATTCAGTAGACAAATTGCTCGAACGTCTTGACCAGAATTTTATACAGGCCTGCGAGATGATGCTGGCCTGTAAAGGTAGACTTGTATTGATGGGGGTGGGCAAGTCCGGCCATATTGCAACCAAATTGGCTTCGACCTTCGCCAGTACAGGCACCCCGGCTTTTTTCGTTCACCCCGGAGAAGCCAGTCACGGCGATCTCGGAATGATCACCGCCCAGGATATTGTGGTTGCCCTGTCAAATTCAGGTAACACCGCTGAAATCACCAGTTTACTTTCCACAATTACGCGAATTGGTTGCAAGATTATCTGCCTCACCGGCAAGCCCGATTCACCGCTCGCCAGCGCATCCGATTTGAGTCTGGATGTAAGCGTAAGCGAAGAGGCATGCCCGCTAGGGCTTGCGCCAACATCCAGCACGACTGTCAGCCTGGTACTGGGCGACGCGCTAGCCATCGCATTGTTAGAAGCGCGTGGATTCACCGCAGAAGATTTTGCCTACTCACATCCAGGCGGTGTACTCGGCAGAAAACTTCTCTTGAAGGTAGAGGACGTGATGCATACAGGAGAAAGAGTCCCCAAGACCTACCTGGATTCACATTTAATGCAGGCCCTGCAAGAAATGAGCTCCAAAGGTTTTGGAATGACAACCATTGTTAATGCAAATGGGGAATTACTTGGTGTGTTTACTGATGGAGATTTACGTCGCTGTATAGATAAACGCATAGATTTAAATGCGGCTTTGGTGAACGACGTAATGAGTGTCAAACCGCATACAATCCCGGCTGGGGTTCTGGCGGTGGAAGCACTGAATCTTATGCAAGAAAAAAAAATCACTGCCGTCATTGTTGTCGATCCCACAAATAAACCTTGTGGCGTCTTGCACATGCACGACTTATTAAGAGCTGGTTTGGTTTAGAAAATTACATGTCTACTTTAAATACAATCGACAATTTGCTTGTCGAAAAATTGCGCTTAATTAAGTTATTGCTGCTGGATGTGGACGGAGTGCTAACTGATGGCCGCTTGTATTTTTCGGAAGAAGGGCATGAATCCAAGGCCTTCAATACGCTTGACGGACATGGCATAAAGCTTTTACGCCGATCTGGCGTAGAAGTTGGGATCATTACTGGCAGGGAAAGTAAATTAGTTGCGAGAAGGGCACAGGATCTTGGTATTTCCCTGCTCATTCAGGGCCGTGAAGACAAATATACCGCTTTGCAGGAACTCCTGGGAGAATTCCCCTGCGAACTCTCAGAAATCGCTTTTATGGGTGATGATTATCCAGACCTCAGCGTCATGACCAAAGTTGGCCTCTCCCTCAGTGTTCCAAATGCCGCTCTTCCAGTGAGAGAGCGAGCCCATTGGTGCAGCAACAAGCGGGGTGGAGAAGGCGCCGTGCGTGAAGCTTGCGATCTCATCATGACAGCGCAGGGCACCTTCGATGCAGCCTTGGCTTTCTATACCTCTTAAGTCAGCCAGAAGGATATGAAGCGAAATAGTTTTTATCTTGCAACGCTTTTTCTTCTCATTGGACTCGTGATTTATTTTTGGGAGTCTCCCCAATCCTTGCTAAAGCGCTTAACACAAACCACAAATCAGGGGAAAAGCCCTCCCTATGCCATTGTCCGCTCCGCATCCACCAAGCATTTTGATAAGGCAGGTACGCTGGATTACACCTTTGAGGCAGACACTCTGGAATATTTCCGGGAAGAAATTAAGGCGGAAGGCCAAATCACACTGCAAAACTATACAGAAATAGATCAGCCACGTTTGATTATCTTCCATGAAGGCCAACCCTGGATACTCGAGGCAAAGTTCGGCAAATTTACTGAAGAAAATCGCCATCTACTTCTATGGGATGAGGTGGTTGTTTCCAGCCTGAGCGATGAAGAAAAAAACACAACGATGGAAACCTCTCGATTGGAAATCAAACCTGAAGAAAAATACGCCTACACCCAAGAGACTGTTAAAATCCGCTCTCCACAGGGAGAAATCATAGCGAAAGGAATGATCGCAAACTTTTCAGAAAAGCAAATCACGTTATTATCAGAGGTGAAAGGTACGCATGATCCGCTTTTATAAAAGCCCTTGCTGGCATTTTGCACTGATTTTTCTGCCAGGTTTTGTGCTGCATACCTCTACGCTTGCGCTTCCCAGTGACAGCGAGCAAGTGATTCAATTCTCCTCAGACCGCCTTGAAATAGACGAAGTTAAAAAAACCCAAACCTACTCTGGTTCAGTAGAAATGCAACAAGGGAGTCTCAAGATATTTGCGGAAAAAGTTGTTATCTACCGCGAGGGAAACAGAACTTCACAAATCGTCGCAACAGGACAGCCCGCCCGTTACAGTCAGATCGCACAACCCGGTGAAGAGCCCATCATTGCCAAAGCCCGACGCATGGAATACGACATTGAAGGCAAAACCTTACAATTGATCGACAACGCTTCGATTGTGCAGCGGGGCACCAGTCTAAGTGGCAACAAAATTGATTATGATGTGCAAAGATCCCTGGTAAAAGCGCAGGGAGATGGCAAAGGCGGCGAAGATGATCGCGTACGCATGGTGATCCCTCCTGAACAAAAAAAAGAAGATCAACCCTAGATGCAACAGAAGTTAGAAGCACTGAATTTAGCCAAGAGCTATAAGGGTCGCCCCGTTGTGATAGACGTGTCCATTGAGGTTGAGCCGGGGCAAATTGTTGGGCTTTTGGGACCCAACGGCGCAGGCAAAACAACTTGCTTTTACATGATCGCAGGCATCATAAAGGCAGACCGGGGCAGGATTCTCATCAACCAGAAAGATGTCAGTCGCACACCGATTCATGGAAGGGCGCGAGCAGGATTAGGTTATCTGCCTCAGGAAGCTTCCGTGTTCAGAAAACTGAGTGTTGCCGACAACATAATGGCCATCCTGGAAACGCGAACCGAATTGAAAAGGAAGCAACGCAAGCAATTACTTGAGCAATTACTGGAAGAATTTCACATCACGCATATTCGCAATAGTATGGGTATGGCGCTTTCTGGAGGCGAGAGACGTCGAGTTGAAATTGCCCGCGCTTTGGCAACCGAGCCCGCCTATGTTCTCCTTGATGAACCTTTCGCAGGAGTCGATCCAATATCTGTCAGTGACATCAAGGATATAGTTCGTCAACTCAAAGAGCGAGGCATCGGGGTATTAATCACCGATCACAATGTTAGAGAAACCCTTGATATTTGTGAAAAAGCCTATATCGTGTCGGAGGGTCACATCATTGCAGAAGGTGACGCCCGCGCAGTGCTCGGCAACCGCAAAGTTCGCGATGTATACTTGGGCCAACACTTTACTCTCTAGTTGCTGCATTTTTCCCCATAAATAGCGAATTTCGGCATAAAAATTGCTTAAAAACATTGCTTGTCCTGAAATTGACGACTAAAATTAGGGCTGTTCAGTGAAGTCTAATTTATGAAACAGTCTCTTCAGCTCAAACTCGGCCAACAACTAACCATGACCCCCCAACTGCAACAGGCAATACGCCTCTTGCAGCTGTCTACGCTTGATCTTCAAGCCGAGATTCAGGAAGCCCTGGACTCCAACCCCATGCTTGAAGTCAATGAAGAAGAAGTTGGCGACCATTCAAATGAAAGTACTGACGAAAAGTCAGACCACGCAACTAATGGCTCAACCGAACAAACTGATGATGAGTTTCACAGCAGTCAAGAGTTAAACAACAAACAAAATGAAATTGAAGGCTCCTCGGGCACCGATAGCGATTGGAGCGAAAATATTCCAACCGATCTGGCCGTTGATACCAGCTGGGATGACGTTTACCAAAGCTCCTCCAGTGGCACCGGTTTGTCCCGACCTGAAAATGAAGATTACGATTACGATTCGCGGCGCGGCAGCTCAGAAACCTTGCAAGACCATCTTCATTGGCAACTCAACCTCACCCCCATGTCGGAAATGGATCAACTCATTGCAGAAAACATTATTGATGCAGTAGAGCCCTCCGGCATGCTCAATCAGAGCATTGAAGAAATTTACAATGGCTTGCTGAAATTCAATGAAGAACTTGAAGAAGATGAAGTATTAGCGGTACTTCATCGTGTTCAACAATTTGATCCACCAGGCGTTGCCTGCCAAGACGTCCGTGAGTGCTTACTTATACAACTCAATCAGTTCGGCAACGACTCTCCCTGGGTTAAAGTCGCGAAAGATCTGGTTGAAAATTATCTGGATTTGCTGGGTAATCGTGATTTCAAGCAGCTAATGCGCAAGTTGAAGCTCAAAGAAAGTGAATTGCAGTCTGCAATCCACTTAATTCAGTCTCTCAATCCCAGACCAGGCGAGTCCATTGGCGCAGACAATACAGAATATGTTGTGCCGGATGTTTTTGTACGCAAGCAAAACGATCGCTGGATGGTTGAACTGAACCCAGACATCGCACCCAAAATTCGTGTGAATCCCAATTATGCCGCTTTAGTCAAGCGCGCGGATTCAAGTTCAGACAACACTTTTTTGCGCGACAATTTACAGGAAGCCCGCTGGTTTTTAAAAAGTTTGCAAAGTCGCAATGAAACCCTACTGAAAGTGGCGACTTGTATTGTCGAAAAACAACAAGGCTTTCTTGAAAATGGCCCCGTCGCAATGAAACCCATGGTATTGCATGACGTCGCTGAAGTGGTTGAAATGCATGAGTCAACTATCTCTCGTGTCACCACTCAGAAATACATGCATACGCCTCAGGGAATATTTGAATTAAAGTATTTTTTCTCTAGTCATGTTGCTACAGATGCTGGCGGGGAATGCTCATCCACTGCCATACGCGCAATCATTCGAAAATTGGTCGCATCGGAAAACGCACGCAAACCTTTAAGTGACTCGAAAATTACAGAATTACTCGCTGACCAGGGAATCAAGGTTGCCCGCAGAACCATTGCCAAATACCGGGAATCTTTGAATATTCCACCCTCGAACGAGAGAAAACGTTTAGTTTGAGGCGGCGAACTTAAGCAATCCCTGTTAAAATTCGACTTAGTCAAGCACGTCTTCTCTCTTCTAATTCATTTTTAAGTAGTAATAGTATGTTAATAAGTTCCATGTTGAGCCCAACTCGAACGCGTGCAAAAGTCGAGGGCAGCAGTAAAAAACGTGTGTTACAGTCAATAGCAAGTTTGTTTGCCGAACAGATTAGCGATTTAGATGCCGATAAACTCTTTCAAAGCTTTTTAAATCGTGAACGTTTAGGCTCCACTGGCATTGGAGAAGGTGTCGCAATACCCCATTGTCGCTTTGAAACAGGTGGTAAAACTTACGCTGCGTGTTTAAGTTTATGTGAAGCGGTCGATTTTGATGCGGTAGACAGTAAACCTGTCGACCTGGTTTTTGCCATGCTGGTGCCCGAAGATGCTGAACAAGCTCATCTTGAAGCCCTGGCAAAGCTTGCAGAAGCAATGAGCAAAGAGAGTTACACCAAGGCTTTGCGACGCGCAAAAACAGATGAGCAATTGTTTGAAGCCGCAATCGCCAGCGGAGAGGACAAATAAAATTCAGGATAGACAGAACACCTCATGAATAAAATTTTCCACAGCTCAAATAAAACACGGGATGCCGCAATATGCGCCTGCTAATCATGAGTGGTCGTTCCGGCTCCGGAAAATCAAGTGCGTTGCACTTGCTTGAGGATGAGGGATTTACTTGCATAGACAATTTACCCGTCAATTTATTACCCTCTCTTATCGAACAAATCAAAACGCAACCAGGTGATCGTCGCAAATTTGCGATTGGTATTGATGCGCGAAACCTAAACAGCGATCTCAGTAAACTTCCCGCCTTGCTGTCTTTTAAGAAATTGCCTGACATTGACTGTGAAATTATTTATCTCGACTCTTCACGCGAAATGTTGTTGAAACGCTTCAGTGAAACTCGCAGAAAACACCCTCTTTCAGATAGTAAAACCGGATTGAATGAAGCGATAGCCAAAGAAAAAGACATGCTGGAGCCTATTGCTAAAATTGCTGACATTACCTTGGACACCAGCGCTCTTACTTTGCATGAATTACGCAGTGAAATAAAACGTCTTGTTGTAGGTAATGATCAAAGTAAGGGCGTAGCGCTCATGTTTAGTTCTTTT
The DNA here is from genome assembly GCA_050299435.1 of Cellvibrionaceae bacterium. Classification (GTDB taxonomy): domain Bacteria; phylum Pseudomonadota; class Gammaproteobacteria; order Pseudomonadales; family Cellvibrionaceae; genus 1162T-S-0a-05. Next base: position 19,082 of record JBNKVX010000044.1, read on the forward strand.
GGATTTAAATTCGGTATTCCCGTCGATACTGATTTTGTTTTCGATGTACGCTGCCTTTCCAATCCTTATTGGAACCCACAACTTCGACAATACACCGGTCTTGAATCACCCGTAATCGACTTTCTGGATCGTCATGAAGATGTTCAGAAAATGTATGCTGATCTCCTCACTTTTATCAGTGAGTGGGCGCCAAAATTCGAAAATAATAACCGCAGTTACATGACAATTGCGATCGGCTGTACAGGCGGACGCCACCGTTCTGTTTATCTTTGTGAAAAATTAGCAGCAGCATTGCGGCCAACCTTTAACAATGTTCAAACTCGCCATCGCCAATTGCCACAAACTTTTAGTGGTGATCTAACCCATAGCATTTAAAGCCATGCTTGAACAAGACACGGAAATAATCAATAAACTTGGCCTGCATGCCCGCGCCGCCACTAAATTTGCCAATACGGCCAAGCATTATTCCTGCAAAATTAATTTGTGTTTGGGGGAAAAAATTATCGATGGCAAAAGTATCATGTCCCTGATGTTATTAGCGGCCGGGAAAGGGACAAAACTCACTCTGCGAACTGAAGGCGACGATGAACAAGAAGCGCTCTCAGCCTTAATCTCACTAATCGAAAACCGCTTCGAAGAAGACGAATAAAGCTCACTTTAGATAAAATTTTCTTCAACTTGTGTTTTTAAACCGTTGAAAAGGCTACAATTTCGGCATGTCTGAACCGCGAGCAGTGAGTCATGCAAACAGTTTCTGAAGAAAACCACGACCCAACCCAAAATCATTTGGGTAAGGTTCAGACTCTCCTTGATACCGGTACCTTTCGGCAGCTTCGTGGTGTATTGAACAGTTTACGCCCGGTAGAAATTGCACGCCTGCTAGCCTCTACTCCCCCACCCTCCCGAAATGTTTTGTGGAATCTTGTCGATAAGGAAAACGCCGGTGAAATTCTCGAGGAATTACCTGAAGACTTAAGAGCCCATTTTCTACGCGATATCGATGCTGAGGCACTCGCTGAACTCACCGAAGGCCTGGATACCGATGATGTCGTTGATATTCTGCAGCAACTGCCCGAACAGGTGATGCAGGAAGTACTTGAAGCGATGACCGATCAAGATCGGCAGCGCGTTGAAACCGTCTTGATCTTTGATGAAGACACCGCGGGCGGCTTGATGAACACCGATACTATCACCGTGCGTCCCCGCTTCTCTCTGGATGTTGTATTACGCTACTTGCGTCGCCATGAAGAATTACCGCCTTCCACTGATAGTCTGATTGTTGTTAACCGCAAGGATGATTATCTGGGATTACTGCCCTTGTCTAAATTGCTCACCTCCGACCCTTCCATCACGGTTCGGGAAGTGATGGTAACTGACGAAAACGCGATTCCCGCTGAAATGCCTGATAAAGATGTTGCCAAACTCTTTGAACAGCACGACTGGATTTCTGCACCTGTCGTAAATGAGCAGGGAAAGTTGCTTGGCAGAATCACCATTGATGACGTGGTGGATGTAATTCGTGAGCGTGCCGACCACTCTCTGATGAGCATGGCGGGTCTCAATGAGGATCAAGATACCTTTGCAACCGTGACTCGCACCATTCCGCGACGAGCTATTTGGCTCGGTATTAATTTACTCACTGCGATACTGGCTTCTGCCGTTATTAAACTCTTTGAACACACCATTGATAAAGTTGTGGTGCTCGCGGTACTAATGCCAATTATCGCCAGCATGGGGGGTGTAGCAGGATCTCAAACATTGACAGTGATTATTAGAGGTATGGCCGCGGGCCACATTGGTCCCAACAATATGAATTGGCTGCTTTCTCGTGAGTTGAGAGTAGGAGCGGCAAATGGTTTACTCTGGGCGGTATTGCTCGGTGCTTTCGCGGCCTGGTGGACACACGATCCGCTTATCGCACTGATTCTTGGTATAGCCCTGATTATCAATTTACTGGCAGGCGCGCTTGCTGGTGCCCTCTTGCCCACCTTTTTAAAGTCAATAAAAATTGACCCCGCTCTGGCTGGTGGTGTCACTTTGACAACTGTGACTGACGTGGTGGGCTATTTATCATTTCTTGGATTGGCGACCTGGTTTTATGGATGATTTAGAGTTTGAAGAAGAAGGCAAGAGCAAAACGCAAATAAAAAAGGACATGCTCGCCCTTCAGGAATTGGGAGAAGCCATCGCAAATCTTTCGCAGAACGAAATTGAAAAACTCCCACTAGACGGAAAGTTGCGTGATGCCATCCTTGAAAGTGAACAGATTAAAAAACATGGCGCACGACGCAGGCATTTCCAATACATCGGTAAACTCATGCGTAAAAGCAACCATGAAGAAATCGCTGAAGCCTATGAACACTTGCAGATTCAACAAAAAAGTGCGGCGCGAAAATTTCACCTGGTCGAAGAGTGGCGAGACCGCTTAATCAGCGGTGAAGACCTTGATCTTAAACGTTTTTTTGAAAGTTACCCACACTGCGAACGCCAGCAGCTGATGCAACTAATCAGAAATTGCCAGAAAGAAAGAGATCTAAACAAAAACCTCGGTGCGAACAAAAAACTATTTCGATTTTTGCGCGAACAAATTATCGAGAATATTTGATCCAATATAAGCAAAATCAAAGGGATCTTTGAATCAGAGATCGTCGTCTTAATAGTTAACACACTTGGATTCGGATTTAAGCGTTTAGTCTTCAAAGTAATTAGGGCAACGGTGAGAGTCTTGCAATTGATATTTCACTTCGATCCGACTTAAACGCTATACTCCGAACCGTTAAAAACACCAAGATAAGCCTTATTAAGATAAATAAGACAGAGATGGAGCAGGTGTATGGCTTGGCTATTTCACAAAAACACTGCTATTCAAAGTAATGTTGAAGAATCGAAAATCAAGGATACTGAAGTACACCCCTATCAAGCAGTGAAAATAAAAACGGGGAAATGTGCTTGCAAGTCGGCAAGAACCCAGGAAGAAAATATGTATTTGTGTAAGGAAGCGCCTGTACTGCCCTTACCAGCGTGTCTATGCCGGGAAAGTTGCCTTTGTCATTATCAACACTTCTCTGATCGTCGCCAAAAAGACCGCCGTATTTTTGTAGATGCCACCGCAAACTTGAAGAATCAAGATAGACGACACGCATCTGATCGCAGAAATACTGCACATACACACTAAGGTACACAGAGACCGCTTGATTAGTGTCAGATTTTTTTGGCCCGGTTTCTCTGTTTATTCGTCGTTATCAAATTCTTTGTTCGGTTCGCTGTCTTTTAAGACTTTGCGTACTTTAATCTTTGGGGAATTCCAGTCACCTGTGACCGAGTAATTAATACTCGATACTTTATCGACCTGTTTCTTAAACAATTTACTCACCAAATACACCCCAACGCCTGCGGGCAAGCCTGCGCTCATTGCGGTTAATACCGCGAGATTACTTGCTACTGGAAGGGTCACCGTAAGCTCCGAGTCGATTTGTTCATTCACCATATCGATGATTCCCGTCAGTTGCATTTTTGACGAGGTCGATTCTACAATAAGGGGGGAGCTAAGATTGATTACCCCCTCTCCAAAACTAAATTCACCATTAACCGAGTCAAAAGCAAATCCTTGTTTGGCCAAATCAGAGAAATCCAAACGTAAACGTCTTGCCAGCGTATCGAAATTAAATAAAGCAATTAATCTCAGCAAGGGATTTTCACCCGCTTTTGCTCCTCGAATAAAATTACCATTTTGAATATTTAAAGAAACCAGGCCTTCAATAGTGTGGAGTTGAACCTCATCAGGTGCGCCCGGCCATGAAGCAGCCACATTTACCTTCGCAGACTTACTTTCCATTAATTTTTCCTGCTCCCAAGCCAGCAAAACATTTGCGATATTGCCTGCTGACAGCTGCCCCACAAAACTACTGAAATTTTCTGCATTTTTCTGCATCCAAATAAACTCAGCAGGCGCTTTTTCGCTGCCCACTTTCATTTTTCTTACTTCAGCAACAAGGTTCTCAAGCCTGATCCCGCCTTCAACTGGCCTCAAGTCAAATTTCCATGCTCCATAGTTTTCTTCACCAAAAGAGATTTCCTTGGTGGAAAAATTAACTGGAACCGCTTGATCTAACTTGAGACGTGCTAACGCACTGGTATTGATCTCGCGAATTGTAAAAGTTTTCTCGTCTTCTTCATTCTCTTTCTCAGGCTCCACTTTTTCTGGCGCCGGGAATCGAATATGCTCCAAACCCATAAATAGCGGTCTGTCACTCTCATACGCAATAACAGTCCCTTTCAAGAATTCACTGTCGAGATACATGGTCCAGTCGCCACTCGTACCCAATCCAGCAACCGATATATTTTCTATCGACAAGCTCCCTACCAAGCAATGCGCGACGGACAAATCGAAACGCAAGGGCATAGCTTGAGTTTGATTTTTATTTTCTGCGACAAATTCAAAATATTTTTCCCTGGCCAAATTCCATTCTTCCAAACTAAATGATTCGATATTTCCCGCTATATCAAAAAAACCGGCCTCGGGTTCCCTTTGCTCTTCCCCAAACAATATTTGAGCGCTATTAATTTCGGATTGTCCACGCACAATATTCAGCTTAATCCAGTCGTTATAAGAAAAATTCAAATGTTGCTTATCCTGAAACACATCAATAACAACTTCAAAGGGTGTCGGCGTCTCAGAATTTTTCCCTACAGGAGAGGGCAATTCCAAGCTTACACCTTTCAACATGGAACGCATTTTAATGGATAACTTTTTATCCGATTGTTTATCACTGGGAATGAGCAGGCTTCCCGTAAGATCTGTGGCGCCTTGTGCAAATTGCAATTCTGGGCGCTGCGTCCAACCGGCCAAATCGTCTATTGACACCTTCCCCTTAAATTCAATCAACGTTTCCTTTTTACCGACTTGATTTAAGGGGCTACTGATATCCGCTGTCACTACTTCATTCCAAAGTTTTCCACTTAGGTTTTTTGCAAATAGGCCTTTATCTTTCTGGTAGTACAAAGTTCCCGTGACATTTTTTAATTGCAAATTTAAATCGGTTATACCCAAACTTGCCTTTGAAAAATCCACTCTGACTTTTTGTTCCTGCTTAGCCTGATCTGCACTTAGTGGAATCAACAGCTCCAGCTCCGCATTCACATTACCTTGCACTTCCCAAGTATCAAAGGTCTTGCCGATTGCATTTCTAACAGGGCTGTTTTGTAAAAGCTGTAAAGCAGCAGGTGCATCACTCTGGATCAAGCCAGTAATGAGCAGACCCAAACCTCCCCCTTTAGCATCCTTAACCAAACTGGTTTTCGCTTTAGCTACATGGTTCCCGAGAATACTTGCATTTGAAAATTCAACATCCAGGTTTTTATCGTCTAAATAAATTTTGGCCGACACATCTTCCAATGGAGGCCATGCCTCATCAAAAGCAAGCAAGCCTTGCGAAACATCGGCAACAAATTGAATATTTTTACTGAGTACTCCGTCTTTACGGGTTGATCCGTTATATAGAAATTCGACATTGGAAAGTTTTCCATCTCCGATAGATCTATCCAGCCAACTTTCCAAATTATCCGGGACAACACGAGGAAGAAATTTTCGATATTTTTTTGCGTAGGTGTCCTTTACCGCTAATGACAGTGTCATCCAGGGTTCACCATATTCTCGTTTATAAGGAAGTGCGAGATAAAATTTTCCAACAACATCTTCACCCTCTGTACGAACACTTAAAACTGAGGATGAAACTAAAACTCGTCTATTAAAATGATTAAGCTTCCATGCAACCTGCCCTTTTGCCTTCTTAATAACAAAGGGCTCTTCATATAATTTTGGAAAATAGAGTTCCAGGCCCTGCTCGGGCAAGCCCTCAATCTTGACTCGCCCTTCAAGACTGCTAGCTTCAACAAAAGCATCAATCGAATCAATCTTCGGGCTACCTTTAAATGCGTCAACATGCATTCCTTTCAAATTGGCAGACAGAGAAAACTTTTGCTGTTGTTGAGTTAAAAATTTTACATCCAGGGAGGTCAGCTCCCCACTTGGATTCAGTTCACCTAAAGTCTTACCTAAACGCGTGTCTTTCAGGCCGACCTCAGGTATATACTTAAGCCAATCTTCCAGCTTTATTTCTTGGGCCTGCAAACCCACAGCTTGCCCCGCATTTTGATAGAGCTTGACATCAACTAAGGGCAAACTGAACTCTGGCCAGGACACAAGCATATCTTTAAAAATAATTTGCCAGCGCTTTTTATATTCCCAATCAACAAAAATTTCCGATCGCACTTCATTAGGTAAAACGTATTGCTTAGGGATATTGAGCGGTAAACCATCAGCACGAATTGTTCCTCGCGCCTGAATACCGGCTTTTCTCGAACCCGACAGCCACAACTTTAAATCAAGGTAATGTCCTTCGCGCCAATGTTGATTCTTTTCTTCATCCCATATTTCTATGCCTGTCGCTGCCAGCACTTTTTCCATGGGGAATTTATCTAATTCAAGGTAACCCTTTGCTTCAAATTTATCTCCATCACGAGGGTCACCGCGCCCTTCTACTAAAAATTTGAGCGCCTGCTCATTTTCATCAATTTGTAATTTGGCTTCTATACGGTGAAAATCCTGTTCATTCTCAATCGTGACCGAGGGCACTAAAACTCGCGAAACATGGCCGGTTCGATAAGTCACATCCAACTTCAGATTTGATATCTCTACGCGACGGCCAAAAAGGAAAATATCGAGTGGATCATCAATACTGATGTTTTTATCTGTCGTCGCGGTGGTTGTTAAGCCTTTAATTTGCCAAACTTTATTGTTATCCTGGTAAGTGGCGGCTTGCATATCTTCGAGCAGAATGCGTTGCCAGTACAATCGCCATTTAAAAACGGATTCGAACAGATCGATTTCCGCCCGCGCTCTTGAAATCTTGAAAATATTTTCACCATCTTCAGATTCGACAACCAGATTTATCAAATCAATGCGCGGGCGCACACCCTCCCAAACAGCCTGCACTTCACCAATAGATATGGAAACACCCAACTGATCACTAAGCCGCTGACTGATCTCAAAACTATATTCTTTCAGCAAGGGAAAAGCTTCTCGACCCAACTGCACTGCTACCGCAAACGCAATAATCAGGGTAAACACCACGCCCCAGAAACGACGTGTGATAACGCGTAAGGTTGTGCTGCTAATTCCAGGCACGACAAAAATTCTGCATTAAAATATATCCACAGCTAATCACACTAATAATTACACCAAGACAATGTCATACTGCTCCTGGTTATAAAGCGTTTCCACTTGAAACTTGATGGGCTTACCAATAAAGGTTTCCAAGTCAGCCAAATTATTGGACTCTTCGTCTAATAATCTATCAACGACAAGTTGTGAAGCGAGCACCATAAACTGCGCGTTGTCATAGTCACGCGCATCTCTCAAAATTTCTCTAAATATTTCGTAACAAACAGATTCGGCAGTCTTCAATAAACCGCGCCCGCGACACACAGAACAAGGTTCACATAAAACTTGCCCAAGAGACTCTCGTGTGCGTTTTCGAGTCATTTCAACTAAACCCAAATCAGACACACCATTTATACTTGTTTTCGCGCGGTCTCGTTCGAGGTTTTTTTCTAGCGCTCTTAACACCTGCCGTTGGTGTTCGACATCTTTCATATCAATAAAATCTATGATGATAATGCCACCTAAATTGCGCAGTCTTAACTGACGTGCTATTGCTAACGCAGCCTCAAGATTGGTTTTGAATATTGTTTCCTCAAGATTTCGATGCCCCACAAAACCGCCCGTATTGACGTCAATTGTGGACATCGCTTCGGTCTGCTCCACAATCAAATACCCACCGGATTTTAAGGGCACTTTCTTTTCGAGGGCCTTCTGGATTTCTTCTTCAACACCGTACAACTCAAACAGCGGTCGTTCACCTGGATAGTGTTCTATACGATCTCCCATCTCGGGGGCATAGTGGCTCGCAAATTTCTCCATTCGCATGAAAGATACACGCGAGTCTATGCGGACTTTTTCAATATTGTTTCGAATAATATCGCGCACTGTGCGCATAAAAAGTGGCAAATCTTCAAACACCATCGCCGGTGCTTTATTTTCTTTGACGCGTTTTTGCAGATCCTCAGAAAGTCGATACACGTAAGGCACATCCGCGCGCAACTCTTCAAGAGTCGCACCCTCCGCGGCAGTACGCACAATAAATCCACCTCTTTTTACACCTTCAGGACAACTTTCATCCATCAATAGTTCGACCAATGAACGCAAGCGCTCCCTTTCATCTTCGTCGTCAATTCGATTAGAGATTCCAATATGGTCACTGTTTGGCATAAACACTAAATAGCGGGCGGAAACAGAAAGGTGCGTTGTTAGTCTTGCACCCTTAGTGCCGATAGGGTCTTTAATGACCTGAACAAGCAACTCTTGCCCTTCCCGCAAAAGTTGACGTACATCTTCATCACCAGAACATTTTTGCTCTACGCCCTCGTCATTCAATGGAGCAAGGTCAGCTACATGAATAAAACCAGCACGATCTAGACCGATGTCCACAAATGCAGCCTGCATGCCCGGCAGCACACGGATAACTTTTCCGAGATAAATGTTACCGACGAAACTTTTGGCGTGACTGCGTTCAATATAAACTTCTTGCAGCACGCCATTGTCTACCAAGGCTACACGTGTTTCTGTTGGGCCAATATTGACCAGGATTTCTTCGCTCATTTCAATTTAATGTTTTACTTCAAAAATAGCAGAGTATTGTACTGAGTCTTTGAACCTTTGCCTTTGCTATCAGTTCAATTGCTTTGCAAAATCCGCAAACGCTTCTGCAATCGCAGCATTAAGGCAGAAATCAAAGGCCAAAGTAAGGCACTGCTCAAGGTAGGAAGTAGAATGACATAAGTGGGCGTGTGGTAACCGGCTAAACTTTGAATCCAGCTAACAATCACTTGGTGAGTCCCAACGAGCACAAAAACCCACATTGACTGCTGCCAAATTGAATAACTTCGAATTCTTTGCCAGGAAAGAAGACAAATATAGGCCAAAACGGTCAGCGCCAAGGCGTGCGCCCCCCATACATTCCCCTGAACAATGTCCTGAAATAAACCCAAGCACCAGGCAAAGGCCACACCAAGCTGATGTGGTCGACTGACCACCCAGTATATAACCAGTAGACTCAGTAATTCAGGCCGGATCATGGCGAGGTACTGATTTGCTGGATACACATGAATAACCAGAGATACGCAGATAGAAAACGATAGAAAGAAAGCTATTCGCCAGTAGTGAGTCATTACTAACTTTCGCCGGGAGGCGTGTCAAAGACCAATAAAACATGACGACTGCGATCCATTTCAGCCATCGGTCTTGCCAATACGCGCATAAATTCCTGACTGGGGTCCAGCTCCACTTTGATCACTTCTGCGACCGGGTAGCCTTCCGGAAATCTTCCACCCAAACCAGAACTGACCAACAAATCTCCTTCACGCACGTCCGTGGTATTGGAGACGTAGCGCAAGCTCAAGCGAAATTCGTCGGGATTCCCCACACCTTCAGCCACCAAGCGAACACCATTGCGGTTGACTTGAACAGGAAGCGCATGAGTTGAATCGGTAATCAGCAATACCTTGCTGCTTCTCTCTCCGACTTCAATGACCTGGCCCATTAAACCATTGGCATCGACCATGGCTTGCCCCACATAGACCCCATGTTTGCGACCTCGGTTGACAATGACTTGCTGAGAATTTACATCGGGTGAGATACCAATCAACTCGGCAACAATCACTCTGTCTTCGATGGTCTCTTTTGAATTGAGAAGTTGACGCAAGCGCACGTTTTCTGCGGCCAAGGAAGCCATTTGCTGAAGTTTACGCTTATGAATTAACAGTTCGGTGCGCAGCGCCTCGTTTTCTTGCTCCAGACGGCTGCGTGACATGGTACGGTTGTCCACCCACTCCTCGGCACGGGCAGGCAGGTCGGCCGTCCAATAAAATGGCATGGCGAAATCAGTTGTTTTGTCTTTTAGGGAAGAAAACCAATCGGTATACAAATAGATTCCAACAATGGCAAGCGCAGCAAATATCAAAAGGGCGGTGCGAACCCCAAGAGATGGACCTTTGTTGAAAATGGGTTTAATTGTCTCTCCCCCTCATCGTGCGTTTTCTAGAATGATAAGGCTATTCTCTTACTTTCCTCCATTTCCATAGCCATTCCTCCTCCCCTGGCGACACAAGTCAGCGGGTCTTCTGCAACAAGCACAGGCAAACCAGTTTCCTCAGTTAATAAACGATCAAGATCACGCAACAGGGCACCGCCACCCGTTAATACCAAACCACTCTCAGCAATATCAGAAGCCAGTTCTGGTGGTGATTGTTCCAGTGTGCTTTTAATTGACTGCACTACTCCAGATAAGGGCTCTTGCAAGGCTTCCAGCACTTCATCACTGTTCAATGTAAAACTACGTGGAACACCTTCGGCAAGATTTCTTCCGCGCACATCAATTTCAAGGACCTCGCTGCCCGCGTAGGCACAGCCAATTTCTTTCTTGATTCTTTCTGCCGTGGCCTCGCCAATTACACTGCCATATTTGCGGCGCACATAATTCACTATTGCTTCATCAAAACGGTCACCACCAATGCGAACAGAATCTGACAACACCACCCCGTTCAAGGAAATAATGGCAATTTCAGTTGTTCCCCCACCGATATCCACCACCATGGAGC
>JBNKVX010000045.1:0-29305 GCA_050299435.1 Cellvibrionaceae bacterium
TCCGGGCTTGACGATGTCAGGTGTTTTAAGCTCGACATTAAGCTGTCGTTGGCTCTTATCGATGCTGAAATGTTCCACGGCATAACTAAAAGGGCTGCTAAAAATTTCCTTTGAATTAATATCTCTCATCATTGCAACATGCACATAGGCGCCGCCTTCTAAACCTTCGGGAATGCGAATACCTTGCATGGTGCTCTCGACATCGGCTTTAAACCAGATGAAGTTTTCAACTTTATTGGTTTCTATTGTGATAAGACCCGCGCCTACATAAGGTGCACGGATATTCATTTCAATTTCTTCACCAGGACGGTAATCGCTTTTATTAAGTTTTAATTGCAGTTCAGCATTTTTATCTAATTTCCCCAACATGTTGCCGTGACCCACCACAGACCAATTCACCCGCGCAATAACTTGATCATTATTATCAATTACTTCAAATGCGTAATCGCCAGGTTCATTGGTATCCAGGGCTAGGTTAGAGCCTTCGCTTGCAACAGAAAAATCTTCCTGAGACACTGTTTTTTCGCGTTCAACGCTCTGATACTGATAAGTACCGTTAGGCTGTTTAACCAGCGTTGAGACGGTTTGTCTTTCGATTTTTCTTAATTTGAGCCCATCGAGCTTTATCGCGTTAAGCTGCTGATCGATTGCGAGAATATCCACCGAGCGTGAACTCTTCAGATGGATATAACTGAGATCACCGTCTTTCTTGATACCTATCAGATTCTTCAGTGGCGACATTAATATCGAATTTCCCGAACGCACGCTGCGCCCACCAGCCTGGTCAAAACCCTCTACAGAAAAATCAAGCCGATAGGTTCCGCCGCTAAATCGACTGACATCAATTTCGTATTGCACTTTTCCTTCAGTATTGGTCCGTAAACTTTCAAGCGCCTCCTGAATATTTAATTGTGCTGCTTCACGATTTCGATAAGGGTCGTCAAAATCAAAACCCTTAAATTGCGGAAAATTAAATCGTGCGGGTACAACACGAATATGGGCTTCGGTTTTTCTATCTTGTGCGGGCAGACCAAACAAATTTTCCAGCGTGACTTCTGCATCGAGTTTATTAGCGCTTACCCAACCTTTGAGGGGTAAATCGACAAAGCGGCTGCGAATTTTCATTGTGTCAGGCTGGAACTCCTCGACACTAAAATTTGTTGTTCCGATTTGAATGCCGCGGTATTGATTGTTTACTAAAAACAGCCCTGCAGTGTAATTGCCCGTATCAGAAGTGCCTTGTGTGGGTAATGTCGCTTCCATAAAGCCAAACTGATCCAGGGTAACACGTTTGGAAGCCACTTCATTTCCGCGAGGGCCCCATACCGCCCATTCAAGTGGGATATCTTCCACATTGCCCAAATCTTTTTGTTTAACGATAAACCCAATATTTACATTTTCTCCAGGTCTATAAATACCTCGATCGGTAAAAAGAAAGGCTTTTAAACTTTTGTCGGAATTATCCCAGTTTGCTTCACCGCCGATATCGAAGCGCGATAATTGTACACGTCGATTGCCTCTGTCATAGGGAATAAATGAGGTATCTTTGCCAGAGCGTACAACGTACACAACGGGTTGCTTTTCCTTCATTGAATGAGCGTTTGGTAATGTTGGAAATTGACTGTGCCCGCGACTATCGCTGGTTCGTGTGTAGATAGGCAGGCCATTTTTACCCAACAGTATGATCTCTGCATTTGCTATTGGGTTTCCACTGTGAATCGATTGCAGGAAAATATCGTGATTGCTACTGGCATTTTGTTTTACGATGACGCCAATATCTGTAATGAATACCAGGCGTTTATCCTGAATACCATAAATCTCTCTACCGCGTTTGGTATCCCAGGCTTTGACTTCAACAAAGAATAAGCCGAATTTGTTGTCGGATTTAGATAAGTATTTTCCAAGATTAAGGGCCGCATAGTTAGCCTTTTTTGGATGAAGATCTTTCAACTGAATAACTTCTTCCGAAAATTCCGCAATATTTTGTTCGTTGAAATTGTAATTATTAAATCCGAGACTGTTTAAATCACCGTAAGTTTGGCTCACAAGGTGATTGATTTGACCGTCCAGCATGCGACCAACAGAAACTTTCAATGCGGGCACACCACGTGTGACAACACTGAGCTTCTGGCTACCGGAGTAACTTAAGACAGAACCCTCGCCTGTGATGTTCACTTCTTTTGGGTATTGTGGTGCAAACAATAGCGCATCAATACTGGTGGATTTAACAAATTTGTTTATGCTGCTGAGACCCTCATCAATTTTAACGTAAACCGCTTGGCGAGGATCTAAGTCCATGATCCAGGAAAACTGGTTGGAGTGTGTGCGTTCGTTGGGAATGGGAACCAAATCTATTTTTTTGCTGGCAGCCAGCACATTGTTATCAATTTGGGCCACGCTGCTCCAGGAAACAGTTCTTTTTTTATAGCGCTGCGGTAGTGCATAAAATTGTAGCTTGCCAAATAATTCGTTTTCATCAATTTCATCGGTAAAATGTAGTGTGAGTACCTGCTCAGGTTCATCCTCCGCATTTCTGACAATTAAGGTGCGGCTGTCATCCATTTGCAAGTAACTTCCGATATCAGGAATTACAACACGGTCAGAAATCTCATCAACCAGCGCTTCGCCTCCATACAATGAATGCAATCCCTTGGCAATTCGCAGCGTCATATAGTTAGTGTGTTTGGGTAATTGAATGGGTGAGGATTGAATCCATGCAGTGCGTCCAGTTTCGCTGAGCTTAAGTGTAAAGTCGTACTTTTGAGGCTTAGCGGCTATCTTTTCATCTGAGGGGCGCATACTCAGATTGATAGCTTCATGTAACTTTTCTTCGGAAATAGGGTGAGAAAAACTGACATCAGCTACGACCTGGCGAACAGAGGGATTCATGGGGTCTTGATAAAACTGAATTTGAGAGATGGAAGCTGTAAATTTCGGGCTGGTAAACTCAAGTTGCTCTTTTTCCAGCTCAATGCCAGAGGCAAATATTTTGCGATTTAAGTGCACTTCATAAGCTTTGCCTGCCTGCCAGTGATTGATAGGTTGAAATGCAAGTTGATGGTCATCAATCCAGCGCCATTCTCCCTCCATGGCAGGGGAGATAGAGACTCCCTCCTTGATGGCTTGATCCATTAATTCGATACGCGCGGGTGAATAATTCGGTAGTTTTTCGCCGGGAAGTAAATCGGCCTCGTCATAATAAAACTCGATTACCAGGCGGTTTGGCTTGGCTCCCACATAGTCGTCAGCCAGGGAAGGCTCATAAAGCTTAGCTTTCAGGAAGGCAGGTTGAGGCAGGCTTTGATAATAAATCCAGGCGCCCACGCAAAGCAGGGGGAGCAAATGAAGCGTCCAAAATATCCGGGCTTTGTTTTTGCGTAAATGCTGATAAGCGCTTAGCCAGACTGGCGCAGTCCAGCTGATTTGGCCGAAAATTGCAGTGAAAAAGGTACGCATACAGCCCCCAAGTATTAATTAATTATTGTTCACAACAATTTACCTCCGAAAGAAGTAAATCGTTGTGCATGACTCTCAGTTTAGAGATAAATTCTTACTGCAAGTTCACTTGCGGTCAAGGTAGTCAACGATTCACTTCCATAGGGCCCACTTCGATAACATCCCTTGTTGATGGCAATATTCGAGATCGATCTAAACCCCTTCACCTTAATTCACTAAGGTTTGAGTTTGGACATCGAGGAAAGTAGAAAATTTTTAATGTAAAGAGCCAGCTTGGGCGTCATTTTAGCTAAGGGCCCACGTACATTTTCCGGCAAATGTTCGGCTGGATCGCCATTTGTTTGAAACACGTAATGGTCATATAGGGCCTTCCATGCTTGTCTACGCTCAGGACTCAATTGCGATAGGGTCAATATTCCGTGCAGCATTGCGTCATAGGGTGAACCCGTCTCTTTAATCGTGTTTTCCCACCAATAATTAATGAGCACATTGAAATCCGAGAGTGCCTTCACACTGTGTATCCACATGGAGGGGATATAAATTGCATCTCCGGGGTGTAGCTCTATTGTTATCGCTGTTTTTTCCGCTTCGGAAAACTTTGGAAATTGTGCGTAATCGACACTATCCAAATTTACCATACTGATGGGCTGGCCAGCAGGGGTATGATCCAGGGGCCCGAAATATAAATTCGAAATTTGATCGGGCGGAAATAAAGTAAATACGCGCTCACCGGCGCAAACACAAGCGACATTATCTGACAGATCAAAATGCGGTGCGACTCGACTCGCGCTGCCGACCCAGATATTGGGAATGACGGTGTCTGGGATGAGAGGAATATTGTTATCTTGAGTTAAGCCAGGTAGGCATTGGGTGGTGGATGTTGATCCCAAATAAAGTGCTTTTCCGGATTCCTGCCACTCTTGACTTTGCAGCAGTGTCAACACGCGATCGAGTTGAGTAGGTATTACATTAAAATTTAAACCGTTGAGTTTAGAATTGTAGAAAAAGCGGCCTTTTTCAGTTGCCTCGGCAACCCAGCATTTAAGGCTTTGACCATTATAAAATTGCTGTAAGTAGTCAGTAACTGCGGTATTGGATTTGAGAGCCTGCTGAACTAATGGCCAACCGTGAGTTAAACCACGTATCACTTTTGGTTGGAAATCTGAAAATAATTCAGAGTTTAATTCACTAGCGGAATTGACGGTAATTTCTTGAATGTGTTTCGACGAAGTCATAGCCTTGGGTTACGTATTCCTGTGTTCTTTTTTGGAATATCGTTGAATTTCAATTTGAACAGATATTATCCGGATTCTACCTCAATTTTGGCCTGAATGAGTATAAATCGAAGAATGCCTCATCAACTTTTCAGGCTCCGGGTAATGCCTGGTAACCGGCGTTTACTTTGTTTTTAGCCAAAAAGAGTCCGGATTCAGTGAGACAAATCTAGAGATTTGCTGAAATTTTGGAAAAATCAGGTTCGCCGTATATGGAAGTAAATATGCCGCGCGGTTTGTCACACAAAAATACGGTAGAAGCAATCAGTCAGCCAGCCTCTGAGGTATCAGACAAAATTCTGCGGTTGATATCGGATTCATTATCGCGAAAATAGACTCGCGTTCTGGTCAAAATCTTAAATTTATTAAGACGTCTTTACCCGCAGGATTTCCTCTAGCAATGTTTCTTCTTCAATGGGCTTGGAAACGTAACCATTCATGCCGGCTGATTTACATTTATTGATATCATCAGTTGTCACATTTGCCGTAAGAGCAATGATAGGAAGTTGATCAAACTGATGTTGTTTGCGCAATTCGATTGTTGCCGAGATACCATCCATTACCGGCATTTGCATATCCATTAATATTAGAGAAATATTGGAGTGTGATGCCAGATAGTCTATGGCTTCCTGGCCATTATTCGCTAGTGATACTTTTGCGCCATTGTCCTCCAGAAGAAATTGCACAATTTCCTGATTTAACTGATTATCTTCCACGACCAAAATCGTCAGGCCGTTTAATTTTGAATTTATAAGTTCAGCGTTTTGGTCAGGTGAGATGTTTTCAGGAGGCGCTGTAAAGTGTTGCACGCTGTTAAAAGATTGCGCTGTGTCGCAATTTACGGGTAGTGTTAGACGAAATATGCTGCCTGACCCCTCTTTACTTTCTGCTTCAATTTTCCCTTCCATTAACTCTACCAATTGTTTGCTGATCGCGAGTCCTAAGCCTGTACCACCATATTTACGGGTAGTTGAACTGTCGGCCTGTTGAAAAGTTTGAAACAGCTTTTCCATTTGATCGTTGGAAAGCCCAATACCTGTATCGCATACAGCAATATCCAGTTCAAATTGCTTACCATTGGCAGTATTGCTATCGATTTTTCTTGCTCCAACAATTAATTCTACATATCCGGAATCCGTGAATTTAAATGCGTTGCCGCACAGATTCATTAATACCTGTTCCAAACGAAGGCGATCGCCATAAATATAGCTGGGAATGGGAGACTTTAATTTTATATCAAATTGAAGATTTTTTTCCTGTGCTTGCAATATGAACATGGCATAGATGCCCTGTAAAACCTCATGGAAATCAAATTTTTGAGTATCTAACTCCATTTTTCCTGCTTCAATTTTCGAAAAATCAAGCGTTTGATTAATGAGCCCCAAAAGCGTATGCAAGGCGATTTTAGCGTTGTCTAAATACCCTCGTTGTACAGTGTTAAGCTCAGTCTTTAGGCAAAGGGTCAACATGCCTTTAATTGCGTTGAGTGGTGTACGAATTTCATGGTTCACATTGGCGAGGAATTGTGACTTAGCTGCGTTGGCGCGTTCTGCTTCAAGCTTGGCCTTTTGCAAATCTTTGGTTTTTCTAGTGACTTCCTTTTGAATATTTTCAGTAGTTCCGGTTATCGTTAATATGAATGCTTGAAGTAAGGATGCCGAAAGAATTCCAATA
This sequence comes from Cellvibrionaceae bacterium, assembly GCA_050299435.1. GTDB lineage: Bacteria > Pseudomonadota > Gammaproteobacteria > Pseudomonadales > Cellvibrionaceae > 1162T-S-0a-05. Next base: position 6,405 of record JBNKVX010000045.1, read on the forward strand.
GTCAAAATACTCCAACTAGCCCAGTCTTTAGACGAGACTTTATATCCGGTGGTGGGGTAAAGCGTAATTTTCCATTTTCTTGTTCCAATTTCGATATATTTTTCCTGCTTTTCGAATTTGGCTAATTTAACTTGATTCGAAGTTATTATTTCTTCCACTTTAGATTTGTCTGTGACATCGAATATTTCGAGCGCAAGTTGATTGGATTGGGCTTCGCTTAGAACTGATCTTAAGGTATCTACGAAACGCAAAACACCGCTGACGTAGCCAATAAATTCATTTTGGTGCTGCTTGTCTTTTTTAAAGACCGGGTAATAGAGTATGATCGATTTTTCTTGACCGGTTTCTTGGGCAAGGAGAATAGGTGCTGTTGATACAACTGTTTTTTCGGCTTTTGCAAGCACAAGTGCGGCGAGCCGCTGCGGATTCGAGCCGAGATCCAATCCCCAAGCTTTGGAATTGGTTTCAAAGGGGTAGATGTTAAGTACCGGGTAGTACTGCTTTCTTTGTTGCGCTCTTCGTAAATTTCCTTCTTCGTCAAATTCCCTAAAATAAAACTCATTTCCAGTTTCCCTGGTAATTTTATTTTCATAAGCCTGGCGCTGTTGATTGCTGACAATTTCGGTCCAACCAATTCCGAGAAATCCCGCGTTATTTTCCAGCATCGTTTCAGAGAAAGACTCAAATTCATCTTTGCTGACATAATCTGAGTTTTGGTAGAAGGCGGTAAACGCGAGTAACATATTTTCAGAGACTCTTATCCTTTCTTCAATTTTACTAAAGTACTGTTGACTACTTTCTTCAAGTTCGCTAGTAAGTACTTTGAATCTTACTGAGGTGGAAAAGCCAAAAAGCGCGATGATAGCCACGAACAACGCTAAAGAGGGGAGTATGATTTGCTTTTTTCGAAGCGAAGACAATTCATCGGAACCTGCAAAAATCGCTAGTATCAAAGGAGTGAAAAATAAAATTCCGATTGTGTCGCCTATCCACCAGGTAAAAGCAGTGAAAGGAAAATTTTCAGAACCGATTATCCCAAATCCAAATAAAGCGCTGGTACCAACTAGCGGTGCAATCACACACCCTACCGGTGCAACGACAAATGTAAAACGTAAAACTTCTGAGGGTGTCTCTATAAAGTTATTTTTTGAGACAAACCGCCTCATAAGAAAGAAACCAAAGAGCACTTGTGCCATCGCTCCAAGGGAGATAAAAAAAGGCACAGTCAGGCTTTGCAGGTTGATTTGACTAAAAAAGCCTGTGGTAATCGATAGGTTAACCAAAAAGGATCCAGCGCCGACACCGAGAGTGGCAGCTACACAGGGTAAAAGTAGTAAAGCGCTTAGTGCCACACCGGCCGCAGGCCAAACCGCAGAGGAGAAACCGGGAGGGATTGCCAGTAACAAACCAATTCGACCGGCCACAAAATACGCTAGGGCGGGAAGAAAAAGAGCGATGGCAAAGCGCGAGAAGTGAAAAGCTGGATTCCGGTTAATATTAGGCCTCTCATACAAAATAGTTTGGCATCTAAAACATCACATTAGATAGCATTCCAATTGAAAGTATAGAAGCCAATTTCGTGCTTGGTATTGCAGGGGCAGCTAAAAAGTAGCCGGAGGAAAGGACATCGGCGTCAGTTCCAATGTCCAAATCTTTTTCATTATTTGGTGATTTTAAGACTTTCCGGGGGGCCAAGGTAACTCGGTTTTTGACCGCCAGCATCAATCACAAATTTTTGGATAACAACGCCGGGATCAACCATCCAAACTTTTAAGGTGTGAATTCCTGCGTGAATTGCATTGTGCTCAGAGGTTTTTTTCTTGATGTGATCAGTTACTGAATTGTTCCACCAATCAGGGTACTCCCAATCGGGTTGCGTTTCGCCTTCATGCATATTGATAATCTGAGGTTTTTCATCGTCAATCGCAATAGCGAATTTTAATCCTTCACTTTTCTGATAATTCAAAGTTGGCGATAGATAGGTTTCAACTTTTAAATCTGCATCGCGAAAGCTTGTAAAAGTATAGGTGAGAGAGGGTGCATTTTCCCCCGGCGTTTTACGTTCAACCTTGGTTGGTGTTACGCTTACAGCAGAACCTGTCCTCCCGAGGTTGGGTATAACATGCCAACGGACTCCTGCTTGTTCTATTGCCTGATCAAAATGACTGGCTTCAATAGATATGACCCCATTGTCCTCAACAAAACCTTTAATTTCCCTGTCACTGTTTTGTGCGATTACCGTCACTTCTCTATATTCGCCAGCGCCGTTGATAGAAATTGTTCCTGTTGATTTTCCTTTAGGGATATTTTCCCAATCGATACTGACAAACACTCTATCTTCAAATTCGGTTTTCCCTTTATCTTCTGAGAGCTTGATCCAGGTTTGATCTGCTGTGAGTGAATAGCTTAATGCGCTTTTCCCCATATTAAAAATTTCAATCGCGAACTCTTGTCGATTCGTGTTATCGAGTGTAGGTAAAGTTGAACTTCTACCTGCGGCATGCTCTACCTGGATACCCATGCCTTTTATCTTTTCAATATTGACATAAGACACTGCGGGCATTTTATTTACGGGTGGATTGAACCAGCTTGTATAGCCAATATGGGTTTGTGACATCATATGCGCCCATTTTCCGTTCGACATTTCAGTGTGATACTCGTCGGTTAGCTCAATATCACGTTTAAAGTATTCACGAACTTTATCGGCATAGTAATTGGCGGAACTGCGACCCTGAGTGGCATAGAGATTATTTTTTGCCGCAGCGACGTACATTTTATGCAGATTTAGATTGATTTCTGCGGGAAATAATACCAATTGAAAGTAGGCGCCTTTTTGTTTCTTTGATAAAGATTTGTATATGTTCTTCGCTCGCGAAACCAGGGTTTCATAGCTTTTAACTACACGTTCCGCTTCACGATAATTGTTTAAACTGTAAGTTTCAGGTGTAATCATTTCAGGAGTTCTGCGCGCGCTGTACTTTGTAGTCAGCGCGAGAATTTCTGCAATTTCACTTGCATGACTTTCACCGAACTGCTGTTGAGCCCAGTTCAAGTAATAGGTGTTTAGATCATTGGCTGTGATTTTTTCAGGATTCCAGGCGAAATCCAAAAAGAAACTTATGGGAAGTTCCATCGGTTTGATATCTCCCACGTTTACCAACCAAAGTTGCCTTGCGCCCCAATCGTAGGACAATTTCATTTGTTCCCAAACACGCTCAATTTGAGTGACATTAATCCAGCGGTAGCTGACAGGCCCGCCGACGAAATCAAAGTGATAATAAATTCCATATCCACCACTGTGATTCAGATCGCTTTCTTTAGGTAGGATACGAATATTCCCCCAGTTGTCGTCGCAAAGTAAAATGGTGATATCGTCATCTACACGTAGCCCCTTGTCGTAGTAATCCTGAACTTCTTTATAGATTGCCCACACCTGAGGTGTTTCGTTTGCGGGTTTTTCAGTTACCTCTGCAATAATTTTTCGCTGATCTTCAATAATGGTTTTCAACAAATCTGTTGCAGTGTGTTCAGACATTGCTTCGTCACCATCGCCTCGCATGCCCACAGTCACGACACTTTCATAGTCTCCCATTCGTTCAATTCCGCCTCGCCAGAACTCGCGTAAGCGTTCAGCATTTGTTTTGTAATTCCAGGGGCCGCCACCTTCCATTCCCCATTCCGCGTGAGCGCGCATCATTGGCTCGTGATGAGAAGTGGCGATTACCACACCGAGCTCGTCTGCAAGGCGAGGGCTTTCAGGGTCGTCGACATAGATGGCGGATGGTAGCCACATTGCAGGCCACAAGTAATTTCCTTTATTTCTCAAGATCAACTCGTAGACTTTTTCGTAGAACTGGCTATTAAATCCTCCAAACTTATCTGCTGCCCAATTTCTGAGTGCAGGTGCTTCGTCGTTAATAAATATTCCGCGATACTTGATTTTTGGTTCGCCTGGAGAATGAAAGCCCGATTTCACATAAAGACTTTTATGTTTCTGTACTGGCACATCAGCCCACCAATACCAAGGCGAGACACCTGCTTTGGTTGCCAAATCATACATGCCGTATATCGTACCGCGTTTGTCAGAGCCAAAAATAACCAGGGCTTGCTCAATACCCGGTATTGGGTTTTGTACAGTTTGAAGTGCAAATGTATCCCAGAGACCGGCAATAGACTCAGCGTCAATTTTGTTTTCACTGGCCAACTTGTCAATGATTGCACTTTTTCCCAATGTACCGATAAAAACGACGGGACCGGATTTTGGAATATTATCGAAAATTATCTTCGGTTCTTTTCCTGTTACCTTTTGAATATCGTTCTGCAAGTGCTGAGCTACTTTCAAAACGCCGCTGTGATCTTTCGAGCTCAAATAAATATTTGCGGCGGAGCCATCAGCGACCAAGGGAAAAGTATCTGGATTGGGTGTGTCAGTAACATAGGCTTCAGCGTTGGCAATGTTTACAAGGAAGCTCGTTATTAAAATAACTGTTAAGCCAATGAAGTTTATATTGGACTTGAGTTGTTGCATGTTTCTTCCAGTAATAATTACTAAAGTTATTTTGTCGCTGTTTTATGGCAGGATGTGGCTTTGAGCACTTTGTTAACGAAGGCCTGCTTAATAGCCCCTTCATTTGTGGCATAGTGAGACAGTTCTGCCGATGTTTTTCCATTTAAGTAAGCCAAAGCAGCAAGGTGGCCTTGACCTAGATAAAGGGTATCGGGTTCAAGCTGTGCGATTGGATCTTTATAAGCTTCGTCAGCAGTGATGATTTGCCAACCGTCTTCTTTCAATGCTTTTACGAGTTTGCCAGCGAACAAAGCAGCAATGTCATTTTCATGGAGTAGTAGTGTTTGGGCGGCAGAGCGATTGAGTAAGTCACGTCCAATTTTTTCATAAAAATTGGCCGCATCTACCATCATGTTTACATATAAATCAGCAAGTGCGTCGAGGCAGACTTCATTACCTGATTCTAATTCTTTTTGAAAAAGGGAATTTAAATACCAATCAAAAGTATCGATGGTGACATAGCCATTAAATAAATGTCGTTCTTTTAAGCCTTTCCTAACCAGATCACGCTTGAATTTATCTGGTGCTTCATTGAGAAAGGGGTAGCGAAACCAGGGGCGGCGATTCTCGAATAAACTTAAGGTTTCTTCGGCACGATCTATATCAGCCAAATATTCTTCAGCACTGATATTTCTTAACCAGGGGTGGGTGTGGCTGTGATTGGCGATGACGTGTCCCGCTTTGGCATAAGATTGAATTCTAGCGAGAGCTTCTGGTGACTTAATTCCTTGAGTGGTAATAAAAAAAGCAGCTTGCTTGACACCGGTTTTTTCTAGTCCTTTGATTAACAAGTTCGCTCTTTCAGCTCCTGATAAATATGTATCAGGCAGGGGAGCGTCATCATAAGTTAGGGCAATGCGTTTGTTGTATTCCAGCGCCTGGATTACTTGGGCCAAAGAAAGTATGTAGCAGGCAATAATTGGACGCGTCCAGTTCATCAAAACTCCGGAATAATCTGTATTCAATTTCTTATTGTATCTTTATTTGGGTGATGAGGTAGTTTATTGGTTTATCCAGGATTTTGCATCGGACATGTTATTAAATACTCTGCCTGCAAGCCCCCGGTTAGTTGCTACAGTTTCTGCAAAGTCATTCAGGTCTGCGTGCGAAAGGTGAGTATCAACATGCGCAATTTTCTGAAAGTCGCGAAATTTTTCGCTGACATATTCTGCAATTGAAAACATTTCAAATTGAGTTAATTGGTTTGGAAAATCTTCTTCAAGCAGGATTTTCTTCATCTTGAGTTCTTGCGCCTTTTCATACACAAGATCCCAAAGTGCGATGGAAACCTCTAGATTGTCGACAGGGCCACTGACGAAGGCATAGAGGTAGCCGGGCCTTTCTTCAAAGCGCAGCGAAAACGTGGGTTCAGAATCTTTGTTCATAATTTGGTCTGTTTTAACCTTAGCAGACTTTTAAGCGTACTGGATATGAACTGTGTGGGCGAAGTGGAGTCACAGCTCACCGATACATTATGCACTGGGCCAAGCTGATAAAGGTGGTAATCAAACAAATAAGTGGAAGAGCGAATATCTTACTCGCGCTCAGCATCTCTTTTATAGTACACCTACCTCTACTCTTGGGTTTGTTGTATTGGGAAATGCCCAAGCCCAAGGCTACTTATCGTCAAAGTTTACATTTAAAACTCAAAGCGCTTGCGGAGCGTAATACCAAGGAAGTTGATATAAGGCCTATAGATCCTCCTTTGTCTCATTCAGAAGCTTCCTCACCAACGAAACCTGCTGCTGTTTCCACTCAGGCGGAAAGTTTTACGATGCAGGATTTTGTGGATCAACTGAAGGAAACACCGATGTCACCTTCAACAAATACCGAAATTGATCGGATAAAAGACCTTAAAACAACCGGCGTACCAGGTTCGTCTACTATCTTTGACCCTCGGTTAAGGCAAAAATTTTACGGGGTACCAGAGCTGGGAGTCACACATTTGATGGAGCAATATCAGGTTGGAAGTATGCATTACTTCGAGTTAGGGAAGGGCGAGTGTCTTCGTGAATTTGAATCCGGTTACGGTCAAACTGATAAAGATTCAGAAGAATACTTAATGTTAAATGTAAGAAAAGTTCGATGCCCGGGTACATCAAATGAAAGTTTCGAAATTTATCAGGGCTTAAAAAACGCGCTACATGAAACCGAGAGGCAAAATTTGATTTCACAATAATGAATAAAACGTATGTTTAATTTAAAAAAAAAATGTGTAAGACTGTGTTTAGATCTGAAAGTTATGAGTCGTTAATAGTTGTAGAAAGGCACGACATTTGTGAGACACCGGAGTTGTCCACTACAGGAACGATTTTGACGACAAAAAACAGCAATAAATAAAGGAGGCGCCAAGTCGTTAAATTTGTCCCTTTTAGTGTTAAGCAGTACCGAAAGCACCTTAGACAAATGTGACGAGGTTAGTAATATTATTCGACTCATCTTGGAATGATTTGACAGATTGATCGGTTTTTAGCCGTTTTTTGGTGTCGGTACCCAAGGGGGAATTACTATGAAGGCGAATCTTCTTGACGTAAATGGAAGAAAAATATCTTATTTTGATAGAGGGCAAGGAAAACCCATTGTTTTAGTTCATTGCTCCAGCGCATGTTATCGCGAATGGTTGCCATTGATTAAATCCCTACCTAAAAATTTCCGTGTGCTTGCCCCCGATTTGTGGGGCTACGGTAAATCTCAGACTTTTTCACAAGATGAAATCTTTGATGAACAAGTCGATTATCAAATTATTTGCGAAATGCTGAAGTTATGTGATGAGCCAGCACATCTCATTGGGCACTCCTACGGAGGTGCCATAGCAATTGAAGCGGCGCGAACCAATATGGATAAAATTGAATCTTTGACCTTAATTGAACCATCCTGTTTTCAGTTGCTATGGAACAGTGATCGTTGTGAACAGGAATGGAACGAAGTTCAGAATGTTGCACAAAAAATGGTGGGTGCGGTACGAAGTGGAGATTATAAATCGGGAATGGATGTGTACATGAGTTTTTTTCTTGGGGAGGAAGAGTGGGCGAGTACAGATGAACGCACAAAAGAGCGTTTAACCACTTCGGTTTTAAAAGTAGCCGGTGAATTTTCCTTGATTGAATACAAAGGAATGAGTTTGGAAGATTACAGCGCTATTGAGGCGCCCGTTACTTTTATTCAGGGTTCAAGAACTCGACAAGCAGCAAAAAAAGTTGTGAGTTTGCTTAATAATGTGATGGGAAATAGTTCGGTAGTGGAAATACCGGGCGCAGGTCACATGAGCCCAATGACTCATGCGCGTCAAGTTGTAGACATTGTGATGAGCAATTTGTTTATAGATACACCGCAAGCGGCTTAGGGACTAATCAAGATTGAAACGTGGGTAGGTAAAGCGGTGCAGATAAAGCTGCACCGTTGCCAATAAGCCTAGGCGTTTTTGTAGGGGTCCATCGTGATAATATGGCCGTCATCGTCATAATGTAACTCCGCCATCTTAACTGAACGCAAGTGAGTAATTCCGCGCGAAAGCACTGAGTCGTGGTAAAACAGGTACCATTTATTTTCATACTCGCAAATAGAATGGTGTGTTGTCCAACCAATTACGGGGTTTAATATTTTTCCGCCGTAAGTGAACGGCCCATAAGGATTGTCGCCGATGGCATAACACAAATAGTGAGTGTTGCCGGTCGAATAGGATAAATAATATTTACCTTGATACTTGTGCATCCAGGGGCCTTCAAAATATCTACGCTCATGGTCACTGGCTAACAGCGGCTTGCCATTTTCATCAAGGATTTGGATTTCCTTTACCTCTTCGGCAAACTCCTTCATATCCGCACGTAATTTAGCAATTCGGGGACCCAGGGCAGGTTGGTCGTCTGCAGGTTCCTCATAACTCGCATCGTAGGCGTTGTTGCGATACTTCTGCAGTTGACCTCCCCAAATGCCACCAAAATACATGTAATGTTCGCCGTCATCGTCCAGGAACACTGCGGGGTCTATGGAATAGGATCCATTAATGGGTTCTGGTTCAGCTTTAAATGGGCCGAGAGGCGAGTCACCTATTGCAAGACCGATTTGAAAAATACCGTCGGCTTTTTTAGCTGGAAAATAAAAATAATATTTCCCTTCTTTTCGCGCAGCATCTGGTGCCCACATTTGGCGTTCAGCCCAAGGCACGTCTTTAATATGTAAGGCGACCCCATTGTCTACGGCATTACTACTTGGATTGTCGAGAGAAAGAACGTGGTAATCCTCCATCCCAAAATGATCGCCATTGTCATTAAAAGGGATGCCAGCTTCAATATCATGTGAGGGATAAATATATAATTTGTTATCCCACACATGAGCTGATGGGTCGGCGGTATAGATATGTTCAACGAGAGGATTTGACAATGCTCTCTCTTTTATTTCATCAAAATCAATGTCGGGATATTCTTCAGACATTAAATATTCCTTTACTTTTTAAAATCAAAATTACATTGTGACGCCATTTCGTCTTGCGGCCAAATCTTGTTCAATTTCTGTTTCAACTGATTTGTCGATTTCATAGAAGAACAAACTTCCAGCTGCAAGTAAGAATGCGATGGTTGGGAATAGGCTAACAGAAAGTTTAATTCCCAATTTTGCATCTTCGCCTTGGGATGCAAGAGATGCATCGTAACCATAAATTGACAGAATGACTCCACCAAGAGAACCGCCGATGGTGATACCGGCTTTTAAGCCGAGAATCATTGCCGAGAATATTATGGCAGTGGCTCGGCGACTGTTTTTCCACTCTGAATAATCAGCCACATCTGCAATCATTGCCCACATGATGGGGATAGAAATGCCGTAAAAGAAACCGTGTAAGGTATTTGAAATATACATGGCTTTGACTGAAGTGGGCGGGATAAACAAAAATGCGAAGATGAAAAGCGCTGAAATGGCCAGGAATGTTCCATAGACATTGCGCTTGCCGAATTTGTTCGCCAGGAATTTTGAAAAGCCTATACCAACAATCATCATGATGATGCTGAGGCCGTTAAATAAACCAAATCCTGAAGCAGCGGGGTCATCAGGCCATTTAAAAACCCAACCCATGTTGTTGCAGGCTTCAGTTAAATTCGTGATAAATGCGTTGAATCCAAAATTATCCAGAAACACATTGAGAGAATCGGGATCCACATAATTTTCAAAATAGTAGATGTACATACTGGCTTTGAGAATTAGAGCAACAAAAACCAGCACAACAACGCACAACATGATTATCCAGGGAACATTATTGAATAGATCCTTAACATCTTCCGCGATACTTCCAGTGTTTTCTTCAGTAGCTACTACCCTTTCCTTGGTCGTTAAAAAGGTAAGGACGAAACAAATCACACCGGCAAAGGCAAACACCGTCATCACTTTTTCAAAACCAACGGCTTTGTCCCCGTCTCCCGCCATGATAATAATGGGCAGCATTAGTCCTTGAATAATGAACTGTGCCACCATCACAGCAACAAAGCGGTAGGCTGATAAACTGTTTCTTTCAGACATATTGCCGGTCAATACACCACTTAATGAAGCGTAGGGCAGGTTGTTAGCGGTATAAAGCGTTACAAGGAACAGGTAGGTGATTGCGGCATAGGCGATTTTGCCAGTATGCCCAAAATCGGGCGTTGTGAATGCCAGCAGAATGGTGATTCCAAAAGGAATTGCGGTCCATAAAATCCAGGGACGATATTTTCCCCAGCGCGTATTGGTGCGGTCCGCAATTGCACCCATTATCGGCGCAAACAATACCCCGCCTATAAATCCGCATATCATGATAACGCCGGTGGCAGCGGAATTACTAAGTCTGTAAACGTCGGTGTAGAAGAACAGAATGTAGGTTACAAGGGTTTGAAAGACCAGGTTGGCCGCGAAATCTCCCAAGCTGTAGCCTACTTTTTCTACTACCGAGAGTTTCTGATCTGATGAATTCATGTTTATATAGCCGTTTATTATTAAGTTACATCTTTATATGGCCAGTGCCAGACTTCTGTGGTCAGCAGCTGTCCCCCTATCTCAGGGCGCATAATATACTACAGTGGACCTAGTGGCACTCACGATAATCGATAATACCGTCTTTTGGTGGAACCAGAGCGGCAATATGGGCGTTAACGACGTATGAGCAATATTCTGCAGTTTTTCAGGGATGCACCAGAGCAAGACGACTTTGAGGTGCTGCTGAAACCCCATATTGACTCCTTGTATAAGCTTGCCTGGCGATTTACTGGAAATCAAAACGATGCGGAAGATCTTGTCCAAAGCTTTCTTCTTAAGCTATTTAACCAGCAGGACAAACTTGCAGAAGTTGAAGTGCTCAAGCCATGGCTAGCCAGAAGTATCTACAACTTTTTTGTCAGCGATTATCGTAAACACAAACGCGACCCACTCAAGAATTCGGATGAGCTTGATGATTTTGACAGCATGGTGGATGAGCAAGATCCTTATGCCTTGCAGGAGGCGGATAGCATGGGAACGCTGTGGATGAAGCTACTGGATGAGCTTCCACCAGAACAAAGATCTATCGTGCTTATGCATGATATTGAGGGTTACGCCCTTAACGAAGTCGCAGAAATTATTGGCATTCCTCTCGGTACAGTAAAGTCGCGGCTTTGCAGGGCGCGAGATAAGTTAAAAACATTTTTAAGTATGGAACCCTGGAGTGAATTGCTGCGTGATAGGCAGTAGAGGCATACGTTATGAATCAACAAGATACAAACAAATGTGAAAATTTTCGCGAGATCATGCATTTCGTGGATTTTGGCGACAAAAGTGAACAAGCTACCGAGCTTGATGCGCATTTGGCTGCTTGTCCATCTTGTTATAAGGAATGGGAGACGCTTCAAACCGTTTTGAAGGGGCTTTCTTCGGTCACTATACCTGTCATGAGACCAGAATTTGCCGATCAGGCATTTGCTTTGGTTCGTCAGAGTCGTAGCCGAAATGTCCGCAAAAAGGCGAATACCTTCCGGCCTGCCTTGGGTTTGGCCGCAAGCGTTTTGTTGGCGGCAGTTTTCGTATACCTCAATAACCCCACCACCCCAGCAGGTTTAGAACAGGAATTAGTGGATGCGACAGCACCGGTATTATTTGAAGAGCCGTTTTCTTCAAAAACTGAGCCTTCTGAACCTGGGTCGCAAATCGAGTCATTGACTCCGAGTTATAATCTGCGTTTAGCCTTTAATTCTCCGGGTTCTGCGGAAGGTGTAGGTATCAAGATAGTGTTGCCAGAGGGTATTGGACTGGCTGGTAGAGAAGACAATGAGTTGAACTGGAAAATTAACCTGGTAAAGGGCAAGAATGAGTTACAGTTGCCCTTGGTGAAATTGGCCAATGGCTCGCTGTCAAAAATTGATCAAATTGTCACCGCGCAGCTTAGTCATGGAGATCAGGTGAAAGCCTTCCGTGTGCGACTGGTACAAGATGGGCAAGTTGGATAATATTTAGGAATGAAGATGAGAATCTTGTTAACTACTATCATTATCTGCTTTACGCTGGCTTTTAGAGCTAATGCGGAGGAAAGCTTTAATCTCGACGATGTCACTATTGAAATCGTGGAAGATGGAGATGAAATTGCTCATCAGATAGCACTGCCAACAGTTGAACTTGAACAAGAGCTGGAGTTGGAGAGAAATAATTCCAACACACTTCTTGTGCGGGAATCCCACAATGCGAAGCGTGAGCGTGAAGCATTGTCTGGAGATAGGGAATCTGCCGAAAGTGAATTTGAGATGGCAGAAATTGAGCACCAGGAAAGATTCAGGGAAGCAGATACCGAAAACCTTGCGTTTGAATTGGAAGATCAGTTTCTTGACATCGTAGAGGAAGAAGCCAGCGAACTCGTTCAAATGTCAAAACAGGATTTCCGAGAAGCAGCTGGCATGGCGGATGAGATACTGCAACTTGCGGAAGAGCAGGCTTTGGAAACTGAAGATGAAGTTGAAGAAAATAATGAAAGCCTGGAAGAAGAGCATCGAGATGAGGCTGTATTGTCCGAAGAGATAGAGCAATACGAGGACAAAGAACGAGAAGAAGAAGCTATGATGGAAGCCGAAAGTCAGGAACATTCCGAGAAATAACGTTTCTTCTTTAGACATTTGATTTAAAGCGAATTTGGATTCAAGAAAACAGGCCTGTTAAGCAGGCCTGTTTTTTCCTATGTGGATTAAAAAAGCAAGGGTTGGGAAAATCTAAAAGTAATGAATAGTAAGCTAAAAACATTGCTAATTTCAGCCTTGCTTTTGTTCAGCACTGCTATTAACGCCCAAACTGAAGCCAATCAATTTTTTTCCCACGGGATGGTCGCCGCTAAAGAAGGCAATTATGAACTTGCCATAGAAAATTTTAGGCAAGCGCGTAGATTGGGGAAAGATTCAGATGCGATTCTCTATAACCTGGGCGTTTGTTTTTACAAGATAGAAGATTATAATAGCGCATTGACATGGTTTGAATTGCTGTTACGTAGCGCCAAAAATCGACCACTGGCTTTGTACAATCTTGGTTTGACTAACGCAAGACTCGGAAATGAAATCGTTGCGGTTCGTTGGTTTCAACGCGCAATGAAAACCAAAACTAATAAAAAAGTGCAATTATTGGCCGCCCGTCAAATACGCATACTTTACGCCGCCAAGAAAACTGAAGTAGAAGAAAAGAAAAAACAGAAAACAATCAAAAGCAATCAAAGAATTTTCGCTGGTGCACGATTGGATTTTGGTTGGGATGACAATATTTTATATCCTGAAACGTCGGATTCGACCGGTGAAGGTGATTTGTTTACCCAATATTTTACTTGGGGAAAACTTAGAGCTGTTGGCGATCATCGTTGGGGTATCAATCTACGACTCTCTGCTTATGGTACAACCTATCAGAATGCATCTGACTTTGATCGAACAGTATTTAATGGTGGTATCGCACCCTACATTCGATTAAATCAATGGACATATGAAGTTGGTCTGAGTGAAGAAACATCTCAGCTGGGTTCACAAGATTACCTTGCAGTAAAAAACTACTACTTTTCGGCTAGAAAATATATCAAACCCGGCACAACTGCGCTTTTAAAATACAGTTTTGACGATCTTATTGCGGGGGATTCTGGTGATTTTGATTACTTGGAAGGTCAACGCCAGCGCTTAGGATTTAGTTTTTACAATAAAAATGACAATTTCCGGTACATATTAAAATACAATGTTGAAAAAAATAACCGTGCTGATCGTGTTATCGATCAATACTTTTTCAGTTACTCACCTTTTAGGCAAAGTTTGAGTTTAGCTTGGGAACAGACGTGGTATTCTAGAATTGTTACTAGTCAGGAAATTGGCTATCGTTATAGCCAATACCGCGACGCAAACCTATTTCAGGAAAATGGTGCACTTGAGAGAAGAACACGTAAAGACGAACGTATATCTGTGCAGTTAGGCGCAGCCTATTTATTTAGTGAAGATATTTCTGTTGAACTACGTTATTCAGCAAATAGAAGTCAATCCAATTTTGCTTTCTACGAGTTCGATCAGAATCTTATTAGCGTAAGTTTAAAAGCGAGTCTATAGAGCTAATTTAACGAACTCAAATAACTTACCAGGTCTCTGATTTCATTTTTGTTTAAGAAATAAGACATATTAGGCATGCTTGACGTGCCTGATCCGAAACCGGGTGCTATTCGTGCGCTCGGTTCAACAAGGGCCTGTAATATTTCTTCTTTGCTCAAGGTGCTGCCTATTGTTCTCAAATTTGGACCTGCTTTGACTTGATCTTCTTTCAGTGTGTGACACTTAATGCACTGAGCAGATTGGTGCCACAAGAATATTCTGCGGCCAGCTGAGGCATCGCCGCCGGCTAAGACGCCAGGAAACTTTCTTTCGAGAGGTGTAAGCGCAAAAGCGTCCAGCGCAATTTCCACTTGTTTATTCAGCCCAGGATTTTTAGTGTTTTCTATCGCCGTAACCAAATCCAGCACAAGCGCTTCAGGGTATTTGCGTTCACTCAAAGAATTAAGTTGAAGACTTAATGTATCTTTGGTCGCGCTGATCGGTAGTTTCGCAAGCGCAAGCAAGGCTGCTTTTTTCTCCTTGATTCTTCCAGTTTCCAATACTTTAGCCAGATGTTGTGCGATAAAATCCGGGTCTTGATCGGTGTCGACAAGTAAATCCAATGCAACTGAGCGTACGCTACTCGATTGATCTTCCATTCCTGCGGTTAGTGCTTGATTTAAACCTGCGTATTTTAACTGTGCAAGAGAATTCAAAGCGGTTGAGCGCACATCTGCACTTTTATCAGTAAGCAGGACTTCATAAATTTTTTCGCTTGAATTAGTTAAATTCAAACGCCCCAGTGCAAGCACGCTGCCTTTTCGAATTTCCTGGGAGTTATTACTTAAAAGGGTAAGCAGGCTTTTACTCGCGACTTGTTCTACAAGTTGGTTGTCTCTTTGGATATGGCCGCGAAATTGACCGTCTACCCGATCGAAGACTGAGGGTTGAGTCCAGGTGCTTAGTGCAGCTAGTGCTTCTTCGCGCATCTCTAAAGGAGCATTTTCGTTTTGGATATATTGCAAAAGAAGTTCTAGGGAATTCTGAGTGGCAACACGAAGATTTGCGCTGATGGCTCGCCGAATAATGGCTTCTTTAGAGCCAGTGTAAGTTAATAAAAGTTTTCCCAATTCCGGTAAGGCACTTTCGATGGAAGCATCGTCGTGGATTGCCCGTACAGCTTCGGCAACAACTGTTTCACTCTCATCGTCTAAAAATGCCACTACAGCGGGATTTTGCATTCTCCGAAGTGCGACAATTGCTGCAATTTTTAAATTTGGATTTTCATGTTTTGCGAGTTCTTTAAGTGCATTCACATCATTCATGCGTGCAAGCGCCAGTGAGCCAGCGTGTCTTAAATATCTGTCTTCACCATTATTTTTCTCGAGCATTTTGATTACAGCGGGTACAGCTTCTTTATAGGCCATTCTCCCCAATGCCTCCGCTGCGAAAAAGCGGGTGCGCGCATATTCGTCTTCAAGCAGAGGAACGATTTGGGGTGCAGCTTCTTTAAATCGAATGTCTCCTAACCAGCGAGCAATTTGCGCACGAATTTCGGAATCATTGTCATTGATAAATGGAAGTAGTGATTGAGCGACGCTGGAGTTCTTTCTGGCAAGCTGACTTAAACCCCAAATTGCATGAATTCTAGCAAGCTGATTCTTGGAGTCTGATAAGGTCTTTTGAAAAATATCTGCTGCATCACTTTTGTGTTTCACAAGAGTTTGCTGCGATTTTTGTCTTATACGTTGGTCATCGTGCGCAAGTAATTCGGCCAGTCTTGCACTGGTTAAAGAAGGGAAATCCAATTTGAATAGGGCGGCAGTATCTTGTCGTGCTTTCCATTCTCTTCCAGAAGTGTCATCTAATTTCCAAATTCTGCCAGAATCTTTTGTTTTCCAGCCATCAATCCAGTCTGCAATATACAGCGCACCGTCGGGACCAAAATCCATGCCGGTGGCCAGTAAGCCCTTGATAAAATGTTCAGATGATTTTAATTCGAAACCTGCGCCTTTGGGATCAAGTTTAAAAGCGTGCACGCCAGATCGAGAGGGGTCGCCAATAAATTCCACCACAAAAAATGTATTTTGCCATTTGGAAGACAGCGCAGTGCCCGGATTGTAAACCATGCCGGTGGGGCCATTCTTATAGTTTGCGATTGTTGGTGTAATGTGAGCAGGTTGCTCCTCAAACCAAGGCAAGTACATGCCTTCGTCCATCCACACTTTGTAACTGTTGTTAATGGGGTCGCGATATTTTCCCAGTTGCCAATTAATTCGCCATCCGGTATCGGAACCTTCTGTTAAATATACAATACGTTCACTTTCACCGGGGTGATCACCGTCGTTATCGACGCTGATTAAATTGCCGAATTCGTCAAATACAAATTCGTGCGTGTTGCGTACACCCATTGCAAAAATTTCAAAGTCGCTACCATCAGGGTTTGCCCTGGCGATAACGCCACGATTAGGATAACTCCAGATTTTCCCATTTTTGTCGTTGCCTTTACCTCTGAATCCAATATCGCCGATGCCCCAATACACGCGTCCATCAGGACCTAGCTCGCTACCGGACATGCCGTGGCCGGAAAAACCAACATGGATGCCGAAGCCGTGCGCGATAGATTGCTTCTGATCCATTACCCCATTATTGTCGTTATCTTTGAGTCTCCACATGTCAGGTCCTACACCGACAAACATAGCATCATCGGTTACCAGCAGCGCGCCAGCAACATCTGTGGTTTCATCGTGGAAATCTTCTACTACAAGTAAATTTTTATCCGCCCAGCCATCGCCATCGCTGTCTTCTACTCGATAGACTTGCTCTTTTTCTATTCGCAAATCTTGCCAATCATGGAGGCCATCATTATTAAGATCACGCAACCAAGCGTTGTTTTCACTATTTTCGGAAGCAAAAATCTCTTTCAAGAATGCCTGCTTTTCTTCGACGGACTGAAGTAAAACGGATTTTTCTTCCCAGTCCCGATGACCGCGGATATCAAACTCGGAATTTTTTTGTCTGTGTGTCCGCGTGAAAAAGGCTCGGCCTTGATCATCTATTTCTAAAGCCACAGGATCTGCGACAAATAGTTCGGTTGCCCAAATATCCAAATTCATGCCTTCTGGAATGCGGGCTTGTGAACTAGCCTGAGCATTGTGAATTGATTGAGCCAGTATTTTTTGCTCTGGGGACTGGATACGAAGCTCCGTGTTGATGAGCTCGCCGGTAGAAGTGAAACTCACTGTGGTATCAGGGTTAACTTCTGTTGATTTGGAACAAGCTGTTAATGAAAGCGCATTAAACAACAAAAAAATCGTGAACTTTTTCAAAGGGAAATCCTGTGGTTGCGACAATATAACTCAGTTTGTGGAGAGTAATTTTATCTCGATATTACGATAATCAACATTGTGACCTTCTGCTTGAAGAGCAATGTAACCTGAGTGCATCGCAATTGGATGACCGGCTTTAATTAAAGTGAGGGCATCTTCATCTTTGTCGTCGAGAACAGGTCTGGTATAACTGAAAACAGTTTTCCCATTAATGATGTGTTGGATGTTGTCACCCTCGACAATGAGTTCCAGGTTCACCCATTGATCACCGTGGTAAGTGGGCGAATTAGAGAAAATGCAATGACGGGTATCGAGCTTACCATCAATATGAACATGTGAACCGGGTGTACATAAATTGCCTGTTGCTCGCTCTTCCTTTCCATTCCCGCCTAGCGTTTGAAGCTCAAGACATACCGGAAAAGCTTGATCTTTGCGCATACTGAAAGGATCCTGAGCATGAAACATAAGGCCAGAGTTTCTAAAAGCCCAATCTGGAGCCCCTGGTGTCTGATCACCTAGAAAGCGATATTGCGCACGAAAGTGGTAGTTCTCAAATGGCGTTTTGTAAAAAATGTGGCCGAAATCACCCTCGAATTTTTCGTAGTCTTCGTAGCTAACGCGCAAGATCCCATCTTCTGCACGAAAGGTATTCTTGTAATTGACACCCGCTTCTTGTCCGGCGATTTTAATCACCCAGTCCTTCAAATCTTTTCCGTTAAATAGCGATTTCCATTCATTTTCTCCCGCGTGGCCTTGCACAAGAAATAAGAGCAATAAAAGAAAGGTAAAATGTTTAAGAAATATCGGGGGCTTCGAAGTGGCAATTTTCATCTTGAGTGCATTCTTCTGCTGAATTATTAGGAATGGTTGAAGTTATTGTCAGATATCTTCATCTTCTTGTTATGTTCACAGATAATACCATGTTTATGTGTTAAATCAGTGAAGCCCAGCGGCAAATATGGTTAAAATATAGTCAATCCGAGCTGGACCAATTTGCTCTGGTAATTTTGGAGAAGAATCCTAACAAAATGTAGGTGAATTCAGAAAAAATAGAAAGATTAAGGTAAGTTGATACTGAACAGGTTAAAATGCGCTCTCTTTTAAATTTGTGTGAGTACGGTCGTTATCCGGCTTCTTAACTTATAGTTTCAAAACAATGAGTTACCCCAAAATAAAGATAATAATTAGCAAACTTCCCAATTCATCAAAATCAGATAAATAGACTATTAGAAATCCAGGGCTGTGAGGCCAAAAGCGCTAAGAGAGGGGAAAAATGAAATACCAGTTAAGTGTGATTGTCTTGGCACTTGCAATAGTAGCCTGTAAACCTGCCGAAGGCGAAATAGGGGATAATTCGTTTAAAGACATATTTGATGGTGCTTTTCTTGTTGGAACTGCAATGAATGAAGCAGTTGTTGATGGCGAAGACCCAGCTGAAAAACTCGTCCCGGTTCAATTTAATACGATCACCGCTGAAAACGTTATGAAAGCGGGCCCCATTAACCCTGAACCAGGTGTGTTTAATTTTGGCCCTGCGGATGCGCTCGTCGCTTATGGGCAGAAACACAACATGTTTATAGTGGGGCACACCCTGGTTTGGCACAACCAGACCCCTGAGTGGTTTTTTCAAAATGAAAAAGGGGAACCTAACACGCCCGAACAGCAAATTGAACGGATGCGACAACACATAGAAGTTGTTGCTGGACGTTATGCAGGAAAGGTTCATGCTTGGGATGTGGTGAACGAAGTAATCGATAATGATGGATCTTATCGTCCTACCACTTGGGTAAGAGGAGTTGGCGACGGCGATACTCTAGTTAAGCTCGCTTTTAAATTTGCTGAGCAGTATGCACCCGACACGGAATTGTATTACAACGACTTCAATGCCTGGCGGCCCGAAAAAGTTCAGGGCATTGTTCGTATGGTAAAAATGCTTCAAAAGGAGGGAATTCGAATTGACGGTGTGGGAATCCAGGCTCATTGGGGTTTGAATTTTCCGAAAAACGAATATATTCAGAAGGCTATTGATGCCTATGCTGCGCTCGGTGTAAAGGTCATGATTACCGAATTGGATGTTGATGTTTTGCCCTTGACGAAAGAAGGACAAATTATCGGGCAAGGTATGATGCACCCTCAGTTTCAGCTCGAAGAGTTTGAAGTTTTTCTTGACCCCTACAAAGACGGCTTACCCGATGAAGTGCAGCAGCAGTTAACTGATCGCTATGCTGAGTTATTTGAGATTTTTTATCGCAATCGAGACAAAATTGATCGAGTCACTTTTTGGGGTATTCATGATGACATGTCTTGGAAGAATAATTACCCCATTCCGAATCGAACGAATTACACCTTGCCATATAATCGAGATCTGACACCCAAGCCGGCAGTGGCTGCAATGCTTTCTAAAGCAAAAAAATAATTTATTCTGTTGCGCGGCAATAGCTTAATTGCTTATTGCCGTGCCACCAATCAAGTTTCTAAATTAAAAGCCTTCGTGATCAAGCGTTGAAATATCAATGAAAGATTTCTCAACAGCCTCCTTCGCTGCAATAAATATGTGAAATAGGGAACATTTGCGACAATTTAAGATCTGGAGTGCCACACAGCCCAATCAACACACGCTAGAATGATAAAGGCTGCCTCTGTACCTTGCGAAATTGGTGACTAATGAAAAAAATTCTACAAAGCTGTGTTTGGCTAATCCTGAGTATTTGTTCAATCTCGAACTGGGCGCAGGAATCTCTACAAGATAGCCTGGAAGTGATCGACCCCTATCTGGAGATGCGCTCAGGCCCCGGTCGAGGTTATCCCGTTTTCTATGTCATTGAAGAAGGCGAGCGAGTAGCAGTGCTTGTTCGCCAGCCGGGATGGTATGAGGTGCGCGCTGCCAACGGCAAAATTGGCTGGGTGGCGGAATCTCAAATTGCGAGAACAATGCAAAGTACCGGTGAACCTGCTGATTTACCGTCTGTGAGTTACGGTGATTATTTGAGTAAAGGCTGGCAGGTGGGTTTTAGCAGTGGGCAATTCAGTAGTGGTGGTTTGGAAAGTGCAGATACGATAAAAGCTAATTTTGGTTATCGACCTTTTTCCTGGTTTGTTGCTGAAGTCGAAACAGCGAGATTTTTTGCACCTGAAACGAAGGGCTCTTACTCCAGTTTTAATTTGGTTCTAGAACCTTTCAGTAAAAACCGTTGGTCTCCCGCTTTGGTTGTGGGTTCAGGTTCGCTTGAAATTGAGTCTCAGCCAGAATTGGTGCCCTTAGAAATCGGCGATTCAGATTACATGCACTATGGCTTGCGCTTAAATTACTATATAGGTCGCAATTTCCTGGTGAATATCGAATATAAGAATTTTGATGTGGATGTAAATACATCGAGTGAGGAGTTAGAAGCATGGTATCTCGGCTTCAATACATTTTTCTAATATTTTGTTTGGTATGTGCTTGTACGAACGTTTTTGCACAAGATTCTGAACAGCGTAATTTTGACCGCGAGTTTTTCTCGATAGGCATAAACACGGGTATCTTGAGTATTCAGGATTTTAATAGTGAATTAGCTTTAGGGTTTCAAACAAGCTTTAAAGCTTCAGAAGATTTTTTTCTGCAGTTCAATTACTTGCAGGCAGATTCATCGGCTTCATCGTTCGAGCTGAGCCAAGGTCAAATTTTCAGTGGTAGTGATAGAAAATTCACTCACTATGATTTCCTTTTAGGTTACAACTTGTTTCAAGCGGAGTTCTTTGGTAACACACAAGATTCGGCGATATCGTCTTTGTATCTAGTTGCAGGTGCGGGTGAAACAGAGTTTGGAGGCGAGAATAATTTTACCTTTACACTTGGTACTGGGTACCAGTTTGCGCTAAATCGCCGTTATGTGTTGAGTTTAGATTTTCGCGATCACATATTTAAATCAAGTTTGTTGGAGGAAGATTCCAACACACATAACACGCAAGTTAGCGCAGGAATTTCAATTCTATTTTAACTTTTAGAAAAAGAAATTGAATCCAATTGCCAATTCATTGTTAAAGGTCTGTTTGTCATCTCCAATAAATTCTCGCTTGAATATGTGATTACGGTAATCGAAATTGATTGATAAAAAATCGGTTCTTATTATTCGATAACTCGCACCTACCAATAGGCTAGAGCCAGAATTTCCAGCAAACTCTACATTTCCCAAACCTGCCGTGAGGTAAAAACCGGAATTGTATTTCCCACCAGTCCCAAAATAAGAGCGACCATGCAGCGCTTGCCAAGAGGCACTTAGCGTTGTGTAGTTAAAATCACGGTCGCTGGAAGATAAAAAATCCAGGCCAATGACTTCTTCAAATGTGGCTCTGGAGACACTGGAACTCCCATAGTTTAACTGCGCAAACCAGCGCGTATTGAGATGGTAAACAAAGCTCAAACCAAGAACCGGGTTGGTATTAAAATCCTCCACTGAAAGCAAGCCCGTATAGGCACCAAGCTCGAACCTTTCAGTATCCATGATTGCAGCGTGAGCCGAGTCTGTCTTCTTGTCCGGCTCTACGACACGAACCGGCGGTGTACCTGAAGTGTCAGAATTTTGACACCAAGCCTTGTCACACAGCGCGAGACAGGCCAGAATTGGCATAATCAAGGACGTCTTATTCAACATAATTTTTCGCCTAAATAATTTTCTTCAAATTTTCCTAACGAGTGAAATTTTGTGAGCGACCCATTAAAACAAGGAAAATATTTGTGAAGCAGTTACGGTTTTAATCAAGAACTCACAACGCTTGGCTTGAGCTACAGTATAAATAGTTTTCGATAGTGTTAGATAATTATCATTCAGGAGCGCGTGCTTGTTTATTCCGTTTCGTATGACATTGTTAAAAATAGTGACATTGTTCTCACTATTACTCTTTATTGGTCCGGTTTTAGGTGATGATCAGGAGGTCGCGCGCGTAGAAAATGGGAACTGGACGGAAGGCGTGGATATAGAGTTTAAAGAGGGACAGAGCATCGCCAGCAAAGAAAAATCTGCGATTGCTCAAATTTCAAGCGAAATACAAACGCTTAAAAAGGAAGTTATAGGGCTAAATAAAGATCTGAGACTGTTGGAAGAGAATATGTTATTTCCTTCCAATACGCGGTTTAGCATCTTTGTAACCATAAACTCAGGAAAGTTTTTTCAGTTAGAGTCAATCAAAGTGAAGTTGGATGGTAGGTTTGTCGCCACTCATATCTATTCAGAAAAGCAACGCCAGGCTCTACTAAATGGTGGTGTGCAGAAGCTTTTTATGACAAATTTAAGTGAAGGTACGCACCGCATAACAGTTTTCTACACTGGCTTAGGATTTAACGGGCGTGCTTATAAAAGAGCTGCTAATTTAGAATTAGAGAAAGGTCCCGGTAGTCAATATCTCGAGTTGTTAATTACGGATGACGAAACAACACAAGAACCCGCATTTAAACTAAATCAATGGTAGTAGGGTGGAACTGTAATGCTTCGTATCACACCA
>JBNKVX010000046.1:0-27993 GCA_050299435.1 Cellvibrionaceae bacterium
AAACGCCTGGACAAGCGTGGTGACCGAATTGACAACAGACTGGATCGCCGCGGAGAAGGTATAGATCGCCGGATGGACCGTCGCGGCGAGCGCGCCAGCAAACTCAGATAAGCACGAGGTTACCGCGACGATTCAGGAGGGAAAACACTACCTGAAACCTTCGGAGGCAGGAAGCCGACGTAGAGCGTACAGGGATGTATTCAAAGCGTGTTTCAGATAGTGTTTTCCCTCCTGAATCGTCTCGATAAGCTGACTGTTTCCCCTGAGCTGGCGCGCCAATCAATAAATGAGAACTGTGCAATATATCATTACGTTATATGTTGTTCTAAACGTCAGATTTCCCGTTATAATCTCCACGGACCTTTGGGGGGATCTACACTATCACCATGGAATTCAGTGTTAACAATTCCAGTGCATCGGCGTATGCACAGAATCAGGAAACGCGAGCCGAACAATGGCAAGCAGCTGCCGCTGCGCGCAAAGTTCGCGGGCAAACTCGCGCCACCGAACTTGAACAAAGTCAGCGAGTAATAGAGGCTTTTAAAGTCGAACGCCTAAACCATGCTCACGATGCTCGCGAGCTTCGACCCATCGTTTATGACAATACTCACTTGAACAAGGTGCGTTCTTTTCTTACTGTTGCACAAAATGGCAAACAGTCTCCTCTGATAGATCTTTACGTTTGACATTTATTTGCCCATTTTTAGGGCTAAATAGCGGATAGAATGGCGCACAGCTGTGTCATACTTTTGCCGCTACGCAAACCCGACTTCAAGGAAAGCCGTAAAGAGACCTCACATGAAAAAAAATTCATTAATACATTTTTGTTCAATTTTTGCACTTTGTGCATGGACCACCGCAGGAAGCGCTGAAACGCTTGAAGAAATTTATCAACTTGCATTGGAAAATGATCACCTACTCAAATCGGCTGAAGCCTCTTATGAGGCCGGCAAAGAATCTGTGAATTTGGGGCGTGCAAGTTTGTTGCCGAATATTAATGGCAGTGCCTCAATTCGTGATTTTGAGAGAGAAAGCACGATAAATGGCGCAGCCGTACCAGAGACCAGTTTTGATACCAATACTACGGGCTACACAATTTCTCTTGATCAAACGCTCTTCAACTTAGGCGCGTGGCACGGATATAAAAGTGGCGCAGCCAATACAAAAGCCGCTGAAGCCAATTTTAAAAGTGCTGAGCAAAGTATGATTGTGCGAGCGTCCCAAGCATATTTTGATGCATTAAAAGCTGTGGACGACCTCAACACTGCCACAGCCGAGGAAGATGCGCTCAAGCATCAACTTGAACAAACCCGCCAACGATTTCAGGTTGGACTAACGGCTATTACTGAAGTGCATGAAGCCCAGGCTGCCTTTGACTCCTCCAGGGTTAACCGCCTGAATGCAGAAGGCCAACTTGGCATTGCTTTTGAGGCCCTCGAAGTTATCACGGGCCGACCAATTACTGAGCTTGCTCCACTCAAGGAAAGTTTTCCTGTGGTTAACCCAACACCCGCTAACCGCGAACAGTGGGTGGACTTCGCCATGCAAAACAACCATCGACTCAACGCAGCCTCATTGCTTGCTGAAGCAGCAAACCAGGATGCCAAATCTGCACGCGCAGGGCATTTTCCAACCATTAACGCCAGCGCAAGTTATACGAGTAATGGAATCAGTGATAACAATATGTCTTCCCTTCCGGAAACAGATCAAGAGGACACCGTTGTGGGATTGAGCCTACAAGTCCCCTTATTCACTGGTGGAAGAACTTCCGCAACACGTCGACGCGCAAGTGCCGTTGCAGTTCAGCAACGAGAAAATTTCTTACAAACACAACGTGATGTAGTGCAACAAACACGTTCATTGCATCTTGCTGTTGTCACTGGCGCTGCGTCAGTAAAAGCTCGCGCACAAGCGATCACCTCGAGTCAAAGCGCTTTGGATGCAACTCAGGCAGGTTACGAAGTGGGAACACGCGATCTGGTTGATGTATTGAATGCTCAACGCAATTTGTTTCGTGCTCAACGTGATTACTCAACAGCCTTGTATTTTTACGTTGTTACCACCTTACAGTTGAAAGAAGCAGCCGGCATGCTTGAGCCTAAAGATATTACAGAATTGAGCAGCTGGTTGGATCAAGAAAAATCTGTTAGCCGGTTTTCAGATAGCTGAAATTTAGAGTAAGGCAGATCATTGATGAAAACTTAGTACAAGCGGTGAGTAACAAAATTCACTTCAAGGATGAATTGAAGGTGCTACAAGGATGTATTTATGCGTTTTCGGCAAGCGGCACTTTGTGATTAGTGTTCCTCAACTTTCTTCAATAAGAAGAATCAACTGCTCTCGATTGTAGAAATTTTCTGCCAAATTTTTCGACTTAGACTTGTACATAATTCTTCAATTTCATTTGCTGCCGTGACCACTTCCGGGTCAGGTAATTTTTCCGAATAGAGCGCAGCAAGTTTACCGATCAAAGACAAAATTTCTGAACAGTAGTCCAGATAGCGTTTTAATTGAAAGCCGTTTAAATCACGTTTTGGCGAACTTTTAACTGCAAATTTTTGATCCACCATTGAAGGATCTTTTGTTAATTGATGCATATCGACAACATGCGCCAAACTACGCAACTGATGTAGCGCTTTTAAGCTTCGTGCTCGTTTTATACGCGTTTCTAAACTGAATAGAAAAAATAAAGCTGCACCCACCAACAAGACTTCGTTAATGATAACTTCTGAAATTTGTACTAAATCAGTCAGCGCCAATTTCCCCACTTTATAATCAAGACTTTTCACACTGAACACAGCCAAAACCAGGGCAAGAAAAATTACGGTAAAAACTGTGAGCCTTAAAGGTATATGTGGTTTAGCAATCCAGCTGATCTGCGCGCGACTGCGCGCTGCAAAACCGTGAAATTCGTTACAAACCTGGCGCAAGCCCGATGAAGGAAATCGTTCACCAATGCGCACTTCCAAGCGTTCTATCGTGAGCAGAACATGCTGAAAATTCAGTTCTAAATACATAAAAATATTGGCTTAATATTTTTCAGGCGGAGGAGCAACGCGCAAAACTTCGGAAACCGTTGTTTTACCCGCTGCAATTTTTTGAGCGCCGGAGAGCCGTAAAGTGCGCATTCCCTCCCGCATTGCGGTTTGTTTTACTGCATTTAAATCGCAGTTTTCTGTAATGAGACTCTGAACTTTTTCACTCAACATCAGAATCTCATAAATACCCTGGCGACCGAGGTAGCCGGTATTTCTACATTCAAGACAACCTTCCGGTTCGTATATTTTTGCTGGCTTACTCACTTTCCACGGCTTAACCAGGCTTTCCCAATCTTTATCGCTTATTTCCGCTTCTTTTTTACAATGTGAACACAGCGTTCTCACCAGACGCTGCGCCATTATGCCGAGCACGGTGGATTTAATTAAATAACTGGGCACCCCCAAATCCAATAAACGGGTCAACGCGGTAGGTGAATCGTTAGTATGTAAAGTAGATAAAACCAGATGACCCGTAAGTGCTGCTTGTACAGCCATTTTTGCTGTCTCGAGATCTCTAATCTCACCCACCATGATGATATCGGGATCCTGTCGCATTAAAGTGCGTACGCCCGCGGCAAAATCAAATTCTATATTGTGTTGTACCTGTGTTTGGTTAAAGGCCTCTTCCACCATCTCAATTGGATCTTCAATGGTCGATACATTCACTTCATCTGTCGCCAACGCTCTTAAAGATGAATAAAGCGTTGTGGTTTTACCTGAACCGGTGGGACCTGTTACCAATAAGATGCCATGAGGTTTTTCGACCATGCTTTGCCAGCGTTTGTAGTCGTCGCCTGACAAACCCAACTCATCAAAAGTTTTCAGTAAAACATCTGGATCAAAAATACGCATTACCAATTTTTCACCAAAAGCTGTTGGCATAGTTGATAATCGCAGTTCTGCTTCATTACCATCTGGTCTTTTGGTTTTGACTCGCCCGTCTTGCGGTTTGCGTTTTTCCGCAACATTCATGCGTCCAAGAATTTTTAGCCGACTGATAATCGCTGTGGCAACTGTTGCAGGAAATTCGTAAATGTGATGTAAAACTCCATCGATGCGAAAACGCATGCGTGCAATTTCTCGGCGCGGCTCAATATGAATATCACTTGCTCGTTGTTCAAAAGCATACTGCAACAACCAATCCACAATGTTTACAATGTGTTGATCATTAGCCTCTGGATCTTTTAAAGCTCCCAGCTCAAGTAATTGTTCAAAGTTTCCAACACCCGAAGATTTAGTGCCACCAGATTCAGCACGCGAAACAGAAGACGCCAGCGAATAGAATTCAACGCGATACTTTTCAATATCAGAAGGGACACTGACAACGGTTTTGATCACCTGTCGCACGGTTTGCGCCAATTGATTCTCCCAGTCTTTCATCCAGGGCTGGGTAACTGCAATCGTCACTGCGTCGCGATTTACACCCACACATAACAAGCCATGGCGTTTTGCAAACTGGTAAGACATGATTTCCGCCGCCTCAGAGACGGGTACTTTCATGGGATCAATATGAAACAGCGGCAAGCCTGATTTTTCTGCCAGCCAGTCTGTTAACATCAACTCATCCAAATGTTTGCCAGGGTTTTTGAGATTTGGAAGCTTTTGCTTCCCTACATAGGTCAAGGGATGAAGCAGGGAATCCTCACGGCTACGGTTACTGCCAAGCAGTGCATTCGCTTCTTCCTGACTGATTAGTCCATCATCTGTGAGATCAGCCACCACAGCACGCAAATCCAACAACCTGTCTACACTCATAACGCTTCCGAATATTGCAATTTTTTATTTTTCACTGTCGGATTGTAGACGTTTGCGGTGTAGACTCAACTCTTGAAGTCGGTTTTTTAACCTTATTTAACAGGAAACACCGTGGAATTGGCTTACTATCATATTGACGCATTTTCTGACACGCCTTTTAAAGGCAATCCGGCAGCCGTGTTTATCTTAGACAGTTGGTTAAAGGATGAGCTTATGCAAGCAATTGCAGCGGAGTTCAATCTATCTGAAACTGTGTTCTGTGTAGACGATGGCGAACACTACAAAATACGATGGTTTACACCAAAAACCGAAGTTCCGCTTTGTGGGCATGCAACGCTGGCAACTGCCCATGTGTTACACAAACATCTTGCCTCTGAATCAGACTCCTATACCTTTCAAAGTGCCAGTGGAGAATTGCGCGTTTACGTTAACGAAAATACTTACACCCTGGATTTTCCTGTCAACGTGCCCAAGCCCGTTGCCACCCCCACCAATCTTAATGAAATTCTAGGATGTGAAAATATCGTAGAAACCCTGGTTCACTCAAATAAATTGCTCGTTGTTTTACAAACAGAAAAAGAGCTTAAAAAGCTTGAACCCGATTTCAGCCGTTTTAAAGAACTAGCGCAAGCGGGCGTCATAGTTTGTGCCCTTGCGAATACACCCGATCTGGATTTTGTTAGTCGATTTTTTGCGCCGCTCGCAGGCATATCTGAAGACCCCGTTACGGGGTCTGCACATACTATACTTACACCTTACTTTGCACAGCGACTCGGTAAAACGCAGTTCAAAGCGCGACAACTTTCAAAGCGCCAAGGGGAACTCGCCCTCAAACTTCAAGGTGATCGCGTTTTTATTTCCGGAAAAGCATGCACTGTTATGCAAGGAACATTTTTTTATGATTAACCATCAGACATTTTCAAATCGGCTTAAAAATATAATTTCGCTGCCTTCTGTCAGTTGTACAGACCCCGAAATTGACACGAGCAATTTAAGTGTTGTGGAGTTGTTGGCAACCTGGTTTGAGACTCTGGGTTTTGAAATTTGTGTTCAGGAAATTCCCGACTTTCCCGGTAAATTTAATTTAATTGCGAATTATGGAAAGGGGGATGGCGGACTGGTTCTTGCCGGTCACACCGACACTGTCCCCTACGATGAATCACGTTGGCAGCAAGATCCTTTTAGTTTAACGACACGTGAAGATCGATTTTATGGTCTGGGTGTGGCTGATATGAAAGGATTCTTCCCTGTTGTGCTTGCAGCGTTGGAAAATGTTGAACTGAATAAATTAAGCAAACCCCTAACCATTATTGCAACGGCTGATGAAGAATCCTCCATGAGCGGAGCACGCGCTCTTGCAGAAAGCGAAAATTCATTTGGACGCTTTGCTGTTATTGGAGAACCCACTAGCTTGAAGCCTATTCGTATGCACAAAGGTATTATGATGGAATGCATACGAATTCAAGGACTAGCCGGTCATTCTTCCAACCCAAAACTGGGGCAAAGTGCACTGGAAGCGATGAACAAAGTCATGGGACTATTGATTGACTATCGCAGGGAAATTCAGGCGCGCTACCACCATGCCGGTTTTGAAATTGCCATCCCAACACTAAACCTCGGCTGCATACATGGCGGTGATAATCCCAATCGTATTTGTGGTCACTGTGAACTGCAGTTTGATTTAAGACCGCTGCCTGGTATGGATCTGAATTCATTACATGAGGCCATCGACAAACTGCTGCGCCCACTGGAAACCGAGACAGAGACAACGATTACCCTTGAGCCGCTATTTCCTGGCGTTCAAGCCTATGAAGAACCCGAAACCAGCGAGATTGTAAGTATTGTGGAACGCTTGAGTGGTTTCCCCTCCGGCAGCGCAGCATTCGCCACTGAAGCGCCCTTTCTCCAGAAATTAGGGATGCAAACGGTGGTAATGGGTCCAGGCTCTATCGATCAGGCCCACCAACCCAATGAATTTCTTGCGCATTCCCAAATCGATCCCGCCGTTGAATTGATAGAAAAGCTTGTGAACGAACTTTGCCGCTAACTAGCGTGTCTTTTCGCAAAACCCTATACTGCAAGTTTTAATTTTCGGGTACTGAAGATTGAGTGAAGATTACTTAAGCTGGTTCAGACATTCATCGCCATACATCAATTTGCATCGCGGTAAAACCTTCGTGGTGATGCTGCCAGGCGACTGTATAGATCTGGAAAATTTTAGCAATATAGTCAGTGATTTAACCCTGCTAAACAGTTTGGGGATTCGTCTGGTAGTTGTGCATGGTGCACGCAAACAAATTGAATCCCAACTGGGCACTTCCGGAATTAACTCTGAATTTCACATGGGCATGCGCATCACTGCTCGTGAACAACTCGATGATGTATTGAAAGCAATTGGCGAAACCCGCATCAAGCTTGAGGCCGCTTTTTCCAGCGGCCTGCCTGGCTCACCCATGTACGGTTCGCGAATTCGTATTCGTGGTGGCAACCTTGTAAACGCGATGCCAACTGGCGTTATCGATGGAATCGATTTTCAACTCACAGGCAAGGTAAGGTCTGTAGACGGAAATTCTGTGCAATCTTTACTTGGTGATGGCAACCTTGTACTCATTTCTCCGCTGGGCTATTCATTAACAGGAGAAATTTTTAATTTGTCCTTTGCCGATGTTGCAATACAAGTTGCCAAGGCAATATTTGCGGATAAATTAATTGCCTATAACGATGATGGTCCTGTGATTGATAAAGATGGCCAACAATATCGAGAAATGACCCTATTAAAATGCGAAAAATTTTTGGTTGAGGGAGCAAAACACAATTTATCCAATACTTATTTCAGTTTGAGAGCATGCCAAAAAGCCTGTGATGCCGGTGTTGCGCGTGCACATGTGATCTCCTCTACAGAAGACGGTGCGTTGTTAAAAGAACTTTTTACACGTGATGGTTCTGGCACAATGGTGTATCGAGACAGTTATGAAACCATACGTCGTGCTCGCTTTGAAGACGTGGTAGGTATTCTAAATTTAATCGCTCCCCTGGAAGAACAAGGCGTTTTGGTGAAACGGTCACGTGAGCGACTGGAGACAGAACTCGATTGTTTCATTGTGATGGAAAAGGACAACCTTGTAATAGGTTGTGCCGCTCTCTATCCCATTGCAAACTCCAATTCTGGTGAACTGGCTTGTGTGGCGGTGCATCCCGAATATCAGGGCGGTGGGCGTGCAGCAAAGCTCCTCGCACACTTGGAAAAACAGGCCAGCAAACTGGAGCTGCACAGCCTCTATGTGCTAACGACGCAAACAGCACATTGGTTTCTTGAACAAGGCTTTGTTGAAAGCAACGTGGATATGTTGCCTGAACAGAAAAAGGCGCTTTATAACTACCAAAGAAACTCGAAGATATTCTCCAAGACCCTTTAGGCCTCATTGTGCGTTTTACGGCACTTTAATCCACCTATGCCCTGCCTCAGGACACAGCAAAGGCATCAAATCTCGCCTAAACTTAGAGCGAAGCCTTTGAGTCCCGAGTATGAGTGTCAGTGTAAAGCGTGTTAACGAGTCGACTATTCGTCAAATTGACATCGTTAAAATATACGCAAATAAAAAATGTCTCATTATTGATGATTTCCCGGAAATTCGCGGCAGCCTGTCTCGCACCATGAAAACTTTCGGTTGCCAAATTGTCGATACCGCCGCCAATGGCGAAGAGGCGATTAAGCAATGCAGCACCAAAAACTACGATTTTGTTATATGCGACTATAACCTCGGTGCGGGGAAAGACGGTCAGCAAGTTCTTGAAGAAGTACGTTTTCTGCGCGTGCTATTGATGACCAGTTTGTTTGTGATGGTGACCGGTGAATCATCAAGAGAAATGGTTCTAGGGGCACTCGAATGCCAGCCAGATGATTACATCACCAAACCTTATACTCAAGCGTCCCTCAAGGTGCGTTTAAACAAAGCTGTTATCCGCCACGAAACCTTACTGCCTATCAAAAAACATATCTCAAGCGGTGACTATCGATCAGCGCTGGATGCCTGTAACGAAATGATTGATGAAGGCGGGCGCTATGCCGGCGACTGCTTAAAGTTAAAAGGACAATTACATTTTCTTCTCAAGCAAATTAAGGAAGCAAAATCTGTTTACGAAAGTGTCCTGAGTAAAAAACCTTTAATCTGGGCAAAATTAGGCATGAGCAAATCACTCAAGGAATTGGGTAATTTCGAAGGTGCAAAGCAGATGTGCCAGGAAATTATTGACGAAGATGAACGCTATATTGAAGCACACGATTTACTGGCCGAAATTCACCTTGCGGAAAACGAAAGTATTGAAGCTCAAAAATCTATCGAGCGGGCAACTCGAATTTCACCAAAATCGGTTTTACGTCACCGTAAGCTCGCAAATATCGCAGAACAAAATCACGATGATGAAACAGCACTTAAGTCTCATCAACACGCAATAAAATGGGGTGGAAACAGTTGTCACGAATCTGAACAGGATTATTTCAACTACGCCCGAAAGGTTTCTGAAATTGTGCGCGGCAATGATTCGGAAGAAGCCAAAATTATGGTGAAACAAGCGAACAGCTATTTGGATCGTGCACGCAAACGGTATTCAAATCGTCCCGAAGTCGCCGTTCAGGCACAAATGGTAGAAACGCAAATACATGTATCGCGTGGACAAGAAGTAAAAGCGCGGCGCTCACTCGAAAAAGCCCGCGAACTTTACAAAGACATGCCTACTCCTCCCGTTGAAACGACATTGGAATTCGCGCGTGCACTACATTCTTTACATGAAGAAGATGAGGCGCGCAGCTTGCTTACACGTATCGCAGCAAAACATGGCGACAATAAAGATCTTATGCGCGTTATAGACGGGATCACCGGCGAACCCATTAGTGAAGCTGGAAAAGAAGTGGCTGCGACGCTTACCAAATCAGGTATTTCCTCCTACGATCAGAAAGTTTATGGAGAAGCGATTCGTGTGTTTAATGAAGCACTGGTCAGCTACCCCAAGCATATCGGTTTGAATCTCAATCTCGTGCAAGCCTTATGTGCAGCTACCGAAGCCAAAGGCTTTTCACAAAGCTACGCCAATATGTGCGAGCGCAGCATGAAAACAGTGGGGCATCTGCCACCCAATCATAAACAATACAAGCGTTATCAATTTTTATTGAATCAGGTGAAAAAACTTTTCCCGGAACTTGTTTACTAAGACGTTTGTTTACCAAGACATTCGTTGACTGCCGCAAAAGCCCTTCCCACATTCAGTCCAGCACCTGCCTGTGCTATGCTTCGCCTCCCTGAAATTAGGTGAACAAATCATGCCGCAATACCGATCGAAAACTACTACATCAGGACGCAACATGGCGGGCGCTCGTGCTTTATGGCGCGCAACGGGGATGAAAGATGAGGATTTTCAAAAGCCCATAATTGCTGTAGTGAATTCCTTTACCCAATTTGTACCCGGACATGTGCACTTAAAAGATATGGGTCAGTTAGTTGCCAGGGAAATCGAAAATGCCGGTGGTGTCGCCAAGGAATTTAATACCATTGCAGTAGACGATGGCATTGCCATGGGTCACGACGGCATGCTTTACAGCCTACCCAGTCGCGACCTCATCGCAGATTCTGTTGAGTATATGGTGAATGCCCATTGTGCCGATGCCATGGTATGCATTTCAAATTGCGACAAAATCACACCCGGGATGTTGATGGCTGCAATGCGTATCAATATCCCTGTTATTTTTGTATCTGGCGGCCCTATGGAGGCGGGTAAAACCAAATTAGCGGAACACAATCTCGATTTGATTGACGCTATGGTCATCGCCGCAGACGACAGCGCTTCGGATGAAAAAGTGGCAGAGTACGAACGCTCAGCTTGCCCGACATGCGGCTCCTGTTCAGGAATGTTTACGGCCAATTCGATGAATTGTTTGAGCGAAGCCCTCGGTTTGAGCTTGCCAGGAAATGGCACAGTGGTAGCAACACACGCAGATCGCAAACAGTTATTTTTGCGGGCCGGCCGGGAAATCGTAAAATTGGCAAAGCGTTACTATGAACAAGACGATTTCTCCGCTCTGCCACGCGAAATTTGTAACAAGCAGGCCTTTGAAAATGCCATGACGCTCGACATCGCAATGGGCGGCTCGACCAACACCATACTTCACATCCTCGCAATCGCGCTGGAAGCAGAAGTTGATTTCACGCTTAAAGATATCGATCGTTTGAGCCGCATTGTTCCACAGCTGTGTAAGGTCGCCCCCAACACCCCGAAATACCATATTGAAGATGTGCATCGGGCAGGTGGCATCATGGGCATACTAGGCGAACTTCAACGCGCCAAGCTCCTG
This sequence comes from Cellvibrionaceae bacterium, assembly GCA_050299435.1. GTDB lineage: Bacteria > Pseudomonadota > Gammaproteobacteria > Pseudomonadales > Cellvibrionaceae > 1162T-S-0a-05. The sequence continues at coordinate 11,140 of JBNKVX010000046.1, forward strand.
GACGACAGTGCACACACGGTTCACAGCCCAACACTTAAAGAAGCATTGGCGAACTGGGATATTCAGCAAACCGGCAATGAAAATGTTGCAGAATTTTTCCGCGCTGGCCCCGCTGGCATCCCAACGCAAATTGCCTTTAGTCAAGAGACGCGCTGGAATAGCCTCGACGGAGACCGCCATGAAGGCTGCATCCGTTCTTTAGAATATGCCTATAGCAAAGAAGGTGGGCTTGCGGTCTTGTTTGGAAATATCGCGCAGGACGGTTGTGTTGTAAAAACGGCTGGTGTGGACGACAGCATTTTAGTATTTGAAGGTCCAGCACATGTGACAGAATCCCAGGATGAGGCGGTTGAACACATCTTGCAGGATAAAGTAAAAGCCGGTTCTGTGGTCATTGTGCGTTACGAAGGGCCCAAAGGCGGACCAGGCATGCAGGAAATGCTCTACCCGACCTCCTACCTCAAATCAAAAGGACTTGGAAAAGCCTGTGCCTTGCTTACAGATGGGCGATTCTCGGGCGGGACATCGGGCCTGTCTATCGGGCACGTCTCACCTGAGGCCGCTGCGGGAGGCAACATTGGGCTGGTACAAAACGGAGACATTATTCGAATTGATATTCCTGCAAGGAAAATTGATGTTCTACTTGAAGATGCGATTTTGGAAGAACGTCGTACAAAACAAAACGAACGCGGTTGGGCGCCAGTCAATCCACGTAAAAGAAAAGTCTCAACTGCCTTAAAAGCCTACGCCTTGCTCGCCACCAGTGCTGACAAAGGCGCGGTGCGCGATACCGAAAAGCTGTAAAACTATCGAGATTTTGCAAATAAAAAAGGGGCCACTAGGCCCCTTTTATTTTATTACCCCTAGCAAACTAGGTTTCACCCATCGCTTCTTTAAGACGACGCACACGCTCCTTCTCATTTTCAGCATGGCGTTGCCAGTTTGAAGCCAAGCGAGCTGTTGAATCGTATTCCTTCGCTTTTTTAAATGCGCTCACTGCAGAGTCAAACTTTTTCTGTTCGAAATAAGCAATGCCCATATTTAAATGTACTTCACCTGGCCTACGCAGATTCTTTTTCTCAATGGCTTTCTTGCCTGATGCAATTGCTTTGTTAAAGTCATCTTTATTCAGATACAAGCCAATAAGTTGTGCATAAATATCACCGCTGTCAGAGCTTGCAGCTGCCCGCTCCATCACAGGAATGGATTTATCAATTTCCTGTGCTGCAGCATAAGCCTGCGCAAGCGTTCGCAAATTGTTCGATGTGGCTTTGATGATTTTCTTATCCAAACCTTCTTGTAGTAACTTCGCACCCTTCCAAGGATACTCCGCTCCAATGTACAAGTAAGCGAGTTTGATATATTGGTTTTCCTTGGTAAATCCGCCCATTGAATATAAAGCATCCAAGGCATTGCGTTGATTGTCTTCCTGCTCAAGTATCCCGTATACGGTCGACAATTGATCCCATGTTGGCACTTTTGGATATTCACGAACCATCTTGATCAAAATTGGCAGAGCAGTACGGTAATCTTCTTTGTCTAACAACAGTGCTTTCTGTAAGCCCCACCAGCTTTCTTTTGGAATTTTGCCGGCAGATTCTTCCATTTGTACTGCTTTGGTAATGTCTTTCAAAGAGTTGACTTTATCATCGCGAAAATAATGAATATTGGCTCGCAACTGAAACATTTCGGAATCAGGTTCGCACGATGCTTCCATCCATTTGTTTAAAAACTTCAATGCTTCGTCAAAGCGCTCTTCCTGCATATTGAGTTTTGCAAGCGTTGAAAGTGTTTGCACTTCCAAACCATGAGGGATGTCGGGCGATTGTTGAACCAATAAACTGTAATATTTAATGGAATTTCGCATATCTTCTTTGGCATAGTAAATCCAGCCAAAGTAGTTATAGATAGAAGCCTTTTCATATTTATTACAAGCGTCACCTTCACACTTCTTTTCCACTCGACGCAATATTTCCAAAGCACCGTTTAAATTCGGCTTAGGTTCAGGTTTCCCTTTTTCTGCCTCAGGAGCGGCCAACTCAGCAGCTTTTCCAAGCTCCCTGTAAACGGCTTCTTTCATTGCAGGCGTACGACGTGGTTTAGTTTTATCACATGCATCATTTTTTCGTTGCGCATGGGCACTACTAAAAACGAGAAGTAACGAAGTACAGACTGCAAAAATCAAATTCGATTTCTTCATTTTCATCACTCCTTCGCCATCTCAAAGATAAACCGGTTTTGAACCCGGGGCACTTCAATCGGCTCACCATCAACAACTCGCGGCTTGTACTTAAACTTTTCAGCCGCTCTCACGGATGCACTTGCGAAAACTGATTGCGGACAATCCACGACTGTTACGTCACGTGTTTCACCAGTTTTTGTCACCGTGTATTCAACTGTGCAATAACCTTCAGTGCCTCGCGAAGCAGCGCGACTAGGATATTTGGGTTGAACTTTTACAATGGGGAGAAACTCACCGTCCGCAGAGAAACCACCAATACCACCGATGTTAGCGCGCGTGTCGATAGTGGGAGAAATCGCTAATTCATTGTTAAGGTTCTGACTCTCAAACTCCGGCTCCGGCAACTCGGGTGGGGGTTCTTCAGGCTCATCCGGCTTATCCGGCTTTGAGGTGTCATACTTGGTTTCGATCTGACGATCCGGCATCACAATTTGCGGCAATGTAAATTCTTTGGCTTCTTTTGGATCCTTCATGTTCGTCAAAATCAGAATGTGCATCAGCGATAACAGACCGCCGGTGACAAGCAACGCTGGCACAAAAGCAGAAAATAAACGACCTATGGACATATCAACCGTCCTCCGCTGCTATTGAAACTTTGTCTATGCCCAACTCACGCACTGCTTGAGCAACCTGAGTAAGGGTTTTAATGTTTGATCCGCTATCAGCCTGAATGATCACACCACTCTTGGGGTTTTCTGCACGCAAAAGCTGAATCTGTTTTTTAACTTGTCTTTCGTCGTACTTAGACTTGTTAATCCAGATTTCATTTTTTGAGTTCACAGCAATCAAAATATTGGCGCGGTCAGGATCAGCTGTAGTTGCGTCCGGGCGATTGACTTCAATCCCCGGCTCTTTGATAAAGGTTGCAGTCACGATGAAAAATATCAACATGATGAAAACCACGTCGAGCATTGGAGTGAGGTCTATCGCTCCAGCATCTTCTTCCGCGTTAGCGCTTCTTCTAGCCATGGTTTATCTCTTAAATTAATTATCTAAACTCAGACGGTACACCTTAGTGGTCCATCGTTAGATGATCTTCCAACAACTGGTTTTCTCGCTGCGCGGTTCGGGAAACCAGAGTATTCCCAAACACGCCAGAGAGCGCCGCAACCATGCCCGCCATTGTCGGGATGGTTGCTTTGGAAACACCTGCGGCCAGAGCTTTGGCATCGCCGCCACCCGTTGCAGCCAAAGTACCAAACACCTCAATCATGCCGTAAACCGTGCCCAACAAGCCCAATAAAGGGCAAAGAGCTACACAGGTTCCCAACATATCGAGATTTTGGTTAATGCGCTCAGACACACGCGAGATCATCGCGTAACGAATTTGTTTGGCATTCCAGGATTTTCGCTCGGCACGTGCTTCCCAAGCGTCCAGTGTTGAACTAACCAGTTGGTTGAGCGCACCTTTGTAAAACCAGATGCGCTCGAAGATCAATGTCCACATGATAAAGGTGAGGCCAGCGATGAATAACAGGATGGGCCCGCCCGTAGCCATAAAGCCGAGCACTCCACCAATTGCATCAGTAATTGCCAGCATACCCTACTCCTACTTACGCTCAGCTTTCTCGGCGATTAAGCCAGCGCTTTGCTCTTCAAGGATATGGACAACAGATTTGGCCTTGCTGTTCAAAAGTGTATGCAACAACACAGTTGGAATCGCTACACACAATCCAAGCACAGTCGTTACCAATGCACCGGAGATACCACCTGCCATCGCTTTAGGATCACCCGCTCCAAACACTGTAATTGCCTGGAAGGTAATGATCATACCGACAACCGTACCTAGCAGACCCAGCAGAGGGGCGACCATGGAAATGATCTTGATCAACTGCAAATAATTCTCGATGTTGGGACGCTCTTTAAGAATTGCTTCTTCCAGCTTCAGTTCAAGAGACTCACCATCAATACCAGGATTGTCTTCTGCCACTTTCAGGATACGACCAAGTGGGTTGTTTGGATTAGCGCGGTTCGCCTTAAGTTGACTGCGGATCTTGCCTCCAATACCAGCCAGCACGAAGAAGCGCCAGATAGCAATCAGTACCCCAACAATACCTACCGCAATAATCACTTTACCCACAATACCACCTTGCTCAATTCGCTCTTTCAAGCCAGGCAAGTTGATTAATGCTTTAAGTAAGTTACCACCAGCTGGCCCGGTTGGGTCGATCCCCACCCGAGTGAAGCCCACAGAGGCATTTTGCAATGCAGCTGCGCCAGAAGTGTGTTTAGTCTCTGGCTGGCGTGCCAATATGCTGATAGAACCAGTATCGGCGTCATAGCTCAAGTATTTGCCATTGGAAACCAGGTTGTAGTTTCCGATACGTACCACTTCAGAGGTAGTTGTGTTACCACTGGCATCTGCCACTTCTGCATTGAATTTCACAATGCGACCGGATTCTATTGTTTCACGCTGAATTTCATACCACAGCTTTTCAATCTCACCGATAGTAGGCAATTTGGTTTCGCTGTTCATTTTATCAATCAGCTCACTCAAGAACTCAGTACGATCAGGTAACTGTGCACTGACAATCGAAGAATCGATATTGGAACGCAAATCACCCGCGGTCGAAGTTAAGTGACCAAACAATTCTTTCAAGGAACCCAAGCGTTCTTCAAGTTGTTCACGCTTAGCCTTAACCAACACTTCCTGCTGGTCATACTGGGCTTCCAAACGTGCAGAGCGTGCTTCTTCTGCTGCTTTGGTTTGCTCGGCTCTGCGAAGCTCTCCAGCCTGGTTGGCTTTATTCTTTTTAAATTGCGCTTCACGTTGTTGATGTTCACGAGATTCAGACACTTTACTTTGTTGAACCATACGCAAAAGTTCTGGAAGACTCGCAGCTTGTTGAGAATCCTGGGCTGAAGCCGCAAAGGCCAACGTTCCCGCTGCAATAAAGGTAATTATTTTGTGACTGAGTTTCATTGTGCGGCCTCCGGAGCAAGAACTGGTAAGCTCATAATGTCATAGGTCGCTTGTTTCTTAGCGATCTTAATGCCTTTTTGCACTGCTGCGCGGTATTCGCCGGCGGGCAGTTCAACCCATGCACGCTGTGCCTGGTCATACGCGCCGGTGTATTTCAGGTCAGTTGTCTGATACATCAATGCAACACGACCCACACCCAGAATGTTCACCTGGCGTTCTTGACCACCTACTTCCAGCATCTGAGAATAAGTAAACAGGCTACGACCGTATTCAGCTTCAATACTGTAGGCTTCAAGCACCTGACGGAACTTCTCTGCCACAGTGATATCAGCACGATCCTGATTTGCGCGAAGGTCTGCGATACGCTCTTTACGTTCTGTTACGTAGAAGGGGAGATCCAGTGCTACAAACTGCTCAAGACCATCCAGCATCTTGAGGATAAGGGGTTGAATTTGACGCTCTATCACGGTCACATTATCAATAGAATCCTCTAATTCCTTGATAACTTTACGCTGGTTTTCTAATTGTCTTTCCAGCTGTGCGTTATACACGCGCAAGCCTTCAATTTCCTTATTCACCACTTTGAATTGAGATAACAGGTCATTAGTTTCTGACTGTAATTTCTCAATTCTTTTTTGTGATGCCTGTCCAGCTGCAGTTTTGGCTTGGCCAACCTGCAGGACTTGGTTCAGGGTTTGATCTTGTGCCTGAGCAGCACTAATAAACAGTGCGCTGGCAATAAGGACTGCAGACAAGGCCGCAGAACTGAGTCGCTGCATCTTCATATATCCCCCAACTCGGGTATTAAAAGTGTAAAAGTTAAGACCGGGTCAGCCACAGTAGGCCAACTACCCAGCGAATTAAAATTAGAGTCTTGGATGTGGGCAACCGCTCCAGAGTTGCGCATTTTAATAAGACCCACAAACAACATTCAATTCCAAAAGCCTATGCTCTTTAATAGAGCATACAAAGTTAACGAAAAGTAACACTTTGCAAAAACAATTCGATTGCATGGTAACACCTCGGTAACACGCGTTCACAAATTAGGCGCGCGCAATTCATTATCTTTGTTTTTAACTCAGGATTTCGGTTAAGCGAAACTAAGTCTAGCAGTTAAAATCTCTGGCGTTTCCGAAATATGACGAATGAATAATCGAGCCCGGATTTTTCACTTTTATAGGGCCCTGACCGTTCCTGTTCTTCCCAGACATTGGAATCCAGTTCAGGAAACCACGCATCGCCTTCAACATCCAGCTTTATTTCAGTTTTGTAAATTACTTCCAGTAAGGGCAAGGCTTGGTGATACACATTTGCTCCTCCCACTACCATCACCTCATCAACTTCCATTTCCTGTGCAAGGCAATAGGCTTTCTCAATGGCTGCCTCAAGCGAATGCGCCACATCAACACCAGGATATGACCAATGGTTTTGACGCGTCACCACAACGTGTGGTCGGCCAGGCAAAGGCTTGCCAAGCGATTCAAATGTCAAACGCCCCATGATCAGAGGCTTACCCATTGTGACCTGTTTAAAATACTGCAAATCTTCAGGCAGCCTCCAGGGCAAGCTATTTTTGTTACCAATCACGCGCTTATTTGCTGTTGCAACAATGGCTGAAAGGCTGGGTTTTAACATCCTGATCTACACCGAAATGGGAGCTGCGATATGAGGATGTGCTTGATAGTTTTGTAACTCAAAATCTTCAAATTTGAATGAAAAAATATCGCGCACATCCGGGTTAATCCACATACTAGGTAGTGAAAGTGGTTCACGCGATAATTGTTCTTCTACCTGTTCCAAGTGATTGAGATACAAATGTGCGTCGCCGAAAGTGTGCACAAAATCGCCCAACTGTAAATCACACACTTGCGCCACCATCATCGTCAGCAAAGAGTACGACGCAATATTAAAAGGCACACCTAAAAATATATCTGCACTGCGCTGATAAAGTTGGCAGCTTAACTTGTCTTCGGAAACATAAAACTGAAATAAGGTGTGGCAAGGTGGTAAGGCCATCAAACCTTTTTTGACATTCTCCTGGGGCGCGATGCTTTCATCAGGAAGCAAGGCGGGATTCCAGGCAGAAATAATTAAACGTCGCGAATCCGGCTTATTCTTGATTTGTTGAATGAGCTGAGCAAATTGATCCAGACTTTCTCCATTTGGCAAGGGCCAACTGCGCCACTGCGCGCCATAAACCGGACCCAACTCACCCTCTTCCGTTGCCCATTCGTTCCAAATTCGAACACCATTATCTACCAGATATTTCGTATTGGTATCGCCATTCAAAAACCACAACAATTCGTGAATTATTGATTTCAGATGGCACTTTTTAGTGGTTACCAAGGGAAATCCTTCCGCCAAATTAAAACGCATTTGATACCCAAACACACTCACTGTGCCCGTACCGGTTCGATCTTCTTTGCGCACACCGTTATCACGCACGTGTCTCATTAAATCGAGATATTGTTTCACCTGGACTATTACCTCACTACAAATTATTTTTTCTTTTTTTTCTTCTTTTGATTTTTTGATTCGGTTTTATTGGGTTTTTCTGAATTATCTGACTCTGTCAATTTTTCAGTTTCCGCTGGAGCGAAAACCTGATGCTTGTAGCCCCAATACACCAACCACGCACCGAAAATCATCATAGGAATGGAAAGTTGCTGGCCGCGCGTCATCCAGTCAAAGGAAACAAAACCCAAATGTTCATCCGGCTCACGAACAAATTCCACCATAAAACGAAACAGCCCGTAAAAAATTAAAAACAAACCGGAAATGACACCGCGCGGTCGAGGATTTTTGGAAAACCAAAATAAAATAGCAAACAATACTACTCCTTCCAAAAACACTTGATACAACTGTGAAGGATGCCGCACCAAGCCACTCGGGTCTTTTGGAAAAATCATACCCCAACTCACTGTTGTCTCTCTTCCCCAAAGCTCTTGACCGATAAAATTTCCAAAGCGGCCAAAACCTAGACCGAGCGGTACGAGGGGAATTCCAAAATCCATGAGATCCACAAAATTCTTATTGATTTTACGGCAGTAAAAAGCCATCGCCACCATCACGCCTATTGCGCCGCCGTGAAAGGACATTCCACCGTCCCAAATTTTAAACAGCCACATCGGGTTCTCAATAAAATCAGAGAAGCCGTAAAACACTACATAACCAACGCGACCGCCGATAACCACTCCGAGTGCGCCGTAAAAAATCATATCTTCTATTTGCTGACGAACCACCGGTGTCCAGCTTTTTTTGGCTCGGTGCATGCCGATAATCCACGCGGCCGAAAATCCCATCAAATACATGATCCCGTACCAGTGAATATCAATGGGACCTATGGTTATTCCAAAGAGAGAAAAATCAGGGATAGAAATGGCAACAGGGTCAAAATTTGGGTGTTTGAGCATAGATTTTACTTCGAATGTGGTGTGTCAGCGCGACGCATAATAACACTAATAAAATGACAATCAGGCGTCTGTGGTTTCAGGACCTAACAATCGTGTTAGGCCTGCCTGCCGGAAGGCAATATCGAGACAATGGTTAATGGAATCTGCATCAGGCAAGGCCATCACGTCCTGCAGCATTTTTTCTGTATCCGCCAAACTGACAGATCGAATAGCGGCTTTTACCCGCAATAAATTTGTCGCGCTCATTGAAAGAACGTCGTAACCCATCGCCACCAATAGCAGGGACGCTGCGGGCTCGCCGGCTAACTCTCCACAAATACTGACGGGAATACCCTCAAGGTGGGAGTCTTCAGCAATCTTTTTCAATGCCCTGAGCACAGCGGGATGCAAGGAGTGATAAAGATCCGCAACGCGCGGGTTGTTGCGATCTACAGCCAGCAAATATTGAGTAAGGTCATTACTCCCAACCGAGAGAAAATCAACCCGTGCTGCAAATTCTCGTGTTTGATAAACCGCAGCCGGCACTTCAATCATGACGCCTACAGGCGGAAATTGTACTTTGTAACCCTCTTCCAGTAGCTCGTCGTAAGCACGACGTATCAACATTTGCGCAATTTCCAATTCGGAGATATTGGATACCATTGGCAACATAATACGCAGGTTATCGAGCCCTTCACTGGCCTTCAACATGGCTCTTACCTGAGCCAGAAATATCTCCGGGTGGTCGAGTGTGACGCGAATCCCCCGCCAACCCAGAAAGGGATTATCTTCCTCAATAGGGAAATAAGGCAGCGCCTTATCGCCACCGATGTCGAGTGTTCTCATGGTAACAGGGTGGGGAGCGAAGGCTTCTAGTTGCGCACGATATGTGGTGCGCTGCTCTTCCTCGGAAGGAAATCGCTCACGCAACATAAACGGCACTTCGGTACGAAACAAACCCACCCCTTCCGCACCTCGCTCAATTGAAAGCATGGCATCTGCCATTAAACCTGTGTTTACCCATAAGGCCACACGATGTTTGTCCGTTGTTTCCGAAGGCAGAGTGGTCAGCGATTCCAGACTAGCAACAAGCTGTTTATCTTCATCCGCAATTTTTAGATATTGCGTTTTGAGCTCAACGCCGGGGTCGCTATAGACCATCCCACGGTAGCCATCCACAATCAACTCGCGACCATTCAAACGCGTAAAAGGTAGATCTACTGCCCCCATAACCGTAGGAATTCCCAGCGAACGCGCAAGAATTGCGATATGCGAATTACTGGAGCCTTTTATTGAAACAATACCCACAACTTTTTCGAGCGGTACTTCCGCCAACATGGATGCGGTAAGGTCTTCACCAACCAACACTGTGGCTTCGTGATACTCAATTTCGTCAACGGTATACTGCTGTAAATAAGCCAAAACCCGCGAACCCAAATCACGCACATCGGAAGCGCGTTCGCGCAAATAAGGGTCTGACATACTCGAAAATGTTTTGACGTGTTCAAGAATCACTTCGCTCCAGGCATAGGAAGCAGACAAGCCAGCGAGGATTTTTTCACTTACCTCTTTACCCAGCGATTCGTCATCCAACATACCGAGGTAAGCATCAAATAAAACCTGTTCTTCCTTAATAAGACGTGTCGATAATTCTTCACCCAAAGAGCGAACGTCATCTCGCACAGCCGCGAGAGAAGCGCGGAAAAATTCCAGCTCCGCCTCAATTGATTCACAAGTCTGGTAGGGCACTGAATTCAAATCAGCCAGCTGGGAAAGCACTAAACATTTACCGATACCCACTCCGGTGGATCCCGGCACACCGATGAAACGTGCTTCATGACTTTTACCCATGGTCCGCAATACACCGGTTGCTTCTGCATGAGCAATTGCTCCAGCCAACTGGGCTGACATAGTCACTAGAAAAGCTTCTTCGCTCTCATCGAAGCGTCTTTTTTCCTTTTGCTGCACAACCAGAACACCCAATACCTGTCGGTGGTGAATAATGGGCGCACCCAAAAAGGAGGAAAATTTTTCTTCACCAGTTTCCGGGAAATATTGGAAGGAAGGGTGGGATTCTGCTTCGTCTAAGTTGATGGGCTCTTCACGCACTGCTACCAAGCCAACCAACCCTTCGCCGCGCGAAAGAACAACTTGTCCAACCGACGAGGGATTTAAACCATCGGTACTCATCAATACATATTCACCCAAGGGATTACGCAAATAGATAGAGCACACCTGGGTTTTCATGGTTTGTTTTACCCGGGCAACAATAATTTCGAGTATGCTTTGCAGATCCGCTGCGGCATTCACTTCCTGAACAATTTGTCGCAGCGATGACAACATCTATAGGCTAACCTGAGTAGTGAATAAACGATTGTAGTGTGGTGCCAATTCTTTGAGTGCGCGTCGATAAACATCGCGCTTGAAAGAAACAACCTGGCCAAGAGGATACCAGTAACTTACCCACGATAAGCCGTTAAATTCAGGTGTCGCACCCTGATCAAATTGAATTTCGGATTTACTACCAATTAAATTCAATAAAAACCATTTCTGTTTTTGTCCGACACAGCGCGGCTCCTGGTCACGAATCAGTCTTTTTGGAAGACGGTAGCGCAGCCAACCACGGGTGACTCCCAGTACACGAACATCCTTAGGCTGCAAACCAATCTCTTCATTCATTTCTCGATAAAGAGCAAGTTCAGGGTCTTCATTATCTTTTATTCCCCCCTGAGGAAATTGCCAGGCATCCTGATTTCCCACTCGACGCGCCCACAGCAATTTGCCTTCTTCATCCGCCAGGATAATGCCAACATTGGGACGGAAACCGTCTTCATCAACCACATTTACCTCACTTTTGTGTCGATTGTTCTTGTTATAATCGCCCCATTGTTTCACAGGTACTTAAGGTTCATCAATCTACAAAAGTGCGCCTTGACGACAAAATACCTGCTACTTTCCATTCTGACCCTAGGATAAATTCCCATTGAAACTCGCCATATTTGATTTGGACAACACGCTTTTGCAAGGTGACAGTGATCACGCTTGGGGAGAATTTTTAATCAGCCAGGGTTTGGTGCCCGAATCGGAATACCGGGAAAAAAACAATCAATATTATGCTGATTACAAACGCGGCCAACTCGATATGCTGGCTTATCAAGAGTTTGTTCTAAGCCCCTTAAAAGTTTTTTCTGCCGATCAGCTCAAGGAACTTCACACCCTATTCATGCAGACTGTAATTCAACCGATGATCTTACCCAAAGCTTTAAAGCTAGTTAATCAACACCGAGAACTGGGACATAACTTAATGGTAATTACTGCAACTAATCGCTTTATTACTGAGCCGATAGTAAAAGAGGGTTTTAATATAGACTTGTTGTTGTGTACCGAACCCGAAATACACAACGATAAATTTACTGGACACATTCAGGGTATTCCCTGTTATCAAGAGGGTAAGATCGACAAACTTCGCGAGTGGGTTAATACCTCTAAGGTCCACCTGGACTACACCTGGTTTTACAGCGACTCTCTTAACGATATTCCCCTGATGGAATATGTGGACGAGGCGATAGCGGTGGACGCGGACAAAGCGTTACAAGCACATGCTAAAAAGCAAGGATGGGCAATAATTTCATTAAGAGACAATTAATTGAATTATTCCAATTAAGAGAATCAAGAATTGAGCCAATGAAAAAAAATACAATATACAAAACTCTTTTAACCAGCGTTTTTTTCGCTACTGTTTTTGTCACATTGTCATGTGAAAAAAAATCAACGGGTATCAAATCAGAGGAGCACACGACTGACTTCTCTCCTGAAGAGACTCTGAACATTGACGACAAACTCGCAGAAAAATGGTGGGCCCGAGGTGGAGAAATATTGAATCAAAGTTTGCAAACTTCTCGCGAGTTGCAACATCACATATCAGAGTTTATAGATAACCCAAATGAAGAAGGCTTGAAGCGGTGCCAACTAAGTTGGTCCAACACAGCAAAAACCTACAGAGCGTTTTATGCCTGGCATCTGCTTGCACGCAACGAACCCAAACTATTTTATCTACTTTCAGAACTGGATTATCGGATTGCTGCTTATCCCATTCAGCCCGGTGCTCTGGACTCGTTTGGCTCCTACCTGTACTCCGGCCTGGTTCATGAATTAGGCAATCCACTCAATATGGAAAACCTGCTTGCATTGCATGGCCAGATCGACAGCGAAAATGCGACACTCGGAATGTACGCCATCGAATTTATGTTATTTGGTGAAGATGGAAACAGACATTTTGAAGATTATCTTTCACAGGACAAGGTGACCAAAGACTATCACGATCGCGGGTTTTCCAAAACCTCGGAATTGCCCAATAATCGTCGCCGCCTTTTGCTAACTTTACAAAGCGGGAAGCTAGTCGAAGACTTATCCGTTTTAGCCAGCAGTTGGGCTGCCCCCAACACCAGTTCGCAGATTACTTTGTGGGAGAGTCTAAGCTCTTCTCAAAAATACAGGGCTTTGAAAGGAGCCCTTGAACAAGGTCTGGCAGAGCTTCTGATTGAAGATAAGGAAAGGCTACAACCGGAAATGTTATTGGCACAGTTACAAGCGCTCAAAGTGCTGCCAGAGATACTTCAAATGGAACACAAAAAGGAAATAGAAAAGGAGTTTTCTGTACTCGAGCAACTACTCTCAACCACAGACACTGCTACCGGTACTGCTACAGATACCGAAAGCAGTCGCAACGCCCCCCAAGCGATTGAAATCGATATTTCCGTCCTACAAACGCATCTCGGAAACATTAACAAACTTGTCTCTCCCCCAGCCATCACTGAGCAGGTCGAAAACACTGAGGAACTCAGCGAAGCGTCTGAGAATTAAACTGGTGTCTGACAAAGACTGGGCTAGACTTTTAGAAGGAGAATGGCGCCGCCGCTTTGTTATCTATGCGAAATAGAGTATGTCCACTGAACTGAGTATTGAACAGATTCAAACTGTGTTGCAGGGAATAGCCATCCCACCGCAACCTCAGATTTTAGTGGATTTGCAGATGGAGCAGGTCTCGCCGGACTGCGACATCAACACTATTGCCAAGCTTATCAGCCAGGATGTAGGTCTATCAGGCAGCATCTTGAAGACCGTTAATTCGCCCTTTTTTAATCGCAGCAATACCATTACTTCGATTACCCAAGCCGTTAATTTGCTGGGTGTTAACACCGTTGTGAATCTCGTTAATGGCTTATCTATTAAGGGTGCTTTATCTGACGACGATATCATTGCTCTGGGTCGCTTTTGGGACAGCGCAATGGAAATTGCGACAACGGCAGCCGTAATCGGCAAACAAATTGGCATTCCAAATAGCGACGAGGCCTACACCCTGGGCCTGTTCCACAATTGTGGCGTACCTCTTTTGATGTCGCGATTTAAAGACTACTTGAACGTCGTAGAGGAGGCCTACGCCGAAGCGGAATTGTGCATTACCGAAATTGAAAACCAGAAGATCAACACTAATCACGCCGTGGTGGGCTACTACGTTGCCAAATCATGGAATTTACCGCGCTACCTTTGTGAGGCCATTCACGAACACCATAACGCGGGTCGCATCATTGAAGATGACAGCGCTGACTCACGCAAAAAAACCTTGCTCGCGATTTTAAAAATGGCCGAACACATTTGTGGCTTGCACAAAACCCAGGGAAGGCAAAATATTGATCACGAATGGAATCGCGATGCCCATAATATTTTGCTTTATGTGGGCTTAACTGAATACGAGTACAGCAATCTGGTGTCCCAAATTGCTGATATCGGATTAGGTAATACAGACTATTACACCTAGTTATTCTTCAATCTGCGCTTTGTAGCTTTCCACATCCAAAGCGTTATCCAATTCCAAAACATTGTCTGGTCGAACTTTGAAAAACCAGCCGTCGTCATAGGGAGAAGCATTGACGGTTTCCGGTGCATCCTCAAGGATTTCATTGACAGCTATCACTTCACCGCTGACCGGTGAAAAAATATCAGAAGCAGCTTTGACTGATTCAACCACTCCGGCTTCTTCTCCCATGGTTACAGTAGAGCCAATTTCAGGCACCTCAACATAAACAACATCACCCAGTGCCTCCTGGGCATGATCAGTGATGCCGATTGTTACGGTTCCATCATCTTCAATTCGCGCCCATTCATGACTACTTAAATATTTGAGTTCTTCTCTCAGCTCGCTCATTTTAATCCCCAATATAATTTAGTTAAGCAAACTCTTACCATTACGCACAAAGCATGGTTTTACGACTTTTGCATCTAATAATTTATTCCTGATTTGCACCTGGCACCTTTCCGCGATCTTAATCGGAACACGAGCCAACGCAATAGATTTTCCCAGCGTCGGCGAAAAAGTGCCACTGGTAATTTCACCTTCGCCAGCATCAGTCACTACTGTTTGGCCAGCACGCAAGACGCCTTTATCCAGCAACACCAAACCCACCAGTTTAGTTTGCAGGCCTGCTTGTTTTTGCGCTTCCAGGGCTTTGCGTCCAATAAAATCCCGGTCATCATCCCAGGCCAGCGTCCACGCCATATTCGCCTCCAGAGGTGAAACGGTTTCATCCATTTCATGACCGTATAAGTTCATTCCAGCCTCCAGACGCAAGGTATCACGCGACCCGAGACCACAAGGTGCCACCCCCGACTCAGCAAGTTGTTTCCAGATTTTTTCAGCAGTATTAGCGGGAAGAATTATTTCATACCCGTCTTCGCCGGTATAACCCGTTCTTGCCACAAAAATTTCATTGTCTAAAAGTTTACCTTGAAATATTTGCAAGTCTTGCAATTCACTTTCAGCTGATAAACACGTCTCTACTGCCGATCTCGCTTTTGGGCCCTGAACCGCGATCATTGCCAGATCGTCGCGCTCTGAAACCTTCACAGAAAAGTTTTCAGCTTGTTTGTTAAGCCACGCCAAATCTTTCTCTCGCGTTGCACAATTAACAACCAGGCGATAACCCCCTTCCATCAAGTAAACAATCAGATCGTCTATCACCCCACCTTCTTCATTGAGCATGCCTGTGTATAAGGCCTTACCCCTCACTGAAAGCTTCGCGACATCATTCGCCAGTAAATATTGTAAATAGCGCTTACATTCCGAGCCTGAAATATCAACGACTGTCATATGGCTCACATCAAACATACCAGCGGCTTGCCGCACCTGATGATGTTCTTCAAGTTGAGACCCATAGTGAAGAGGCATATTCCAACCTCCAAAATCAACGAGTTTTGCACCCATTTCACGATGGACATGCACAAGCGGAGTTTCTTTTAACATGTGGGAAATTTGCTTTGATGACTAAGGCGCGTATTGTAAGACCAGCGTCAGAAAAATGCAGGTCTAATCTTATAGGGCCTCTTCTATAAACCTTAATCCAACGCCATCCGCCTCTACGCGGACGATCTCCATTTCCAATAGCGGCGGATTCTCAATCAAGCCTTGAACTTGCCCCTGAACGATTTCACCAATTTCCGGCATTGATGTCGGTTCAGTAATTAGAAAGATCCCACCATCAGAGACATTGCGAGTTTTGACAATTTTCTCGCCGATATCGGGGTGGCGAACCAGCACATCAACTGTCATTGGGATGCGGGGATGTTTGCGTCTATTGTCATTCATACTTTCAGCATAGATCTCAGGTTAATAATCAACAAGTTACACGCGCGTCCAAATTGGCTTGGCTCTCAGGTTACAATAGCCCTCAACAATTAATGACGCTGGATTTCATGCCAAAGCAAGCATTCGCAAAGAAAATACTGAGCTGGTTCGACAAAAACGGCCGCAAGCATTTACCCTGGCAACAACACATCAGCCCTTATCGCGTTTGGCTTTCGGAGATCATGCTCCAGCAAACCCAGGTTGAAACGGTTATTCCCTACTTTGAAAAATTTATTCAAACCTTTCCCGACATCCACGCACTTGCAAAAGCGCCTCTTGATGAAGTATTGCATCTCTGGACCGGCTTGGGCTACTACGCCCGGGCGCGCAACCTACACAAGAGCGCGGTCCTGATCAGCGAAAATCATGGGGGGAGGTTTCCAAACACAGTGGAAGCACTGGCAGCCTTACCGGGAATCGGTCGCTCCACAGCGGGTGCCATAGTCAGCATCGCCTTCCAACAACCCGCAGCCATTTTAGATGGCAACGTTAAACGCGTACTGGCGAGATACCATGCTGTAGAAGGTTGGCCAGGAACTAAAGCCGTTGAAAACAAACTCTGGAGCTATGCAAGCACCTACACACCGAATTCTCGCTGCGGCGATTACAGCCAGGC
>JBNKVX010000047.1:0-26628 GCA_050299435.1 Cellvibrionaceae bacterium
AAACAAAGCCAATGCGGGCGGCCTTAAACGCGCAGAAAAACATGGCATTCCTGGTCGCGTACTTGAGCACACAAATTTCGCCGATCGCGATACTTTTGATGAAACGCTTATGCAGTTGATCGACGAATTTAAGCCCGATCTTATTGTGCTCGCAGGCTTTATGCGAATTCTCACTCCCAAATTCACTCAACACTATCTTGGTAGAATGTTAAATATTCATCCTTCGCTTTTACCCAAGTATCAAGGGCTGCATACTCACCAGCGCGCCCTGGATGCGGGCGACAAAGAACACGGTGCAAGTGTGCATTTTGTTACCGAAGAGCTGGACGGAGGCCCTGTAGTGATTCAAGCCAGCGTGCCGGTAACCAGAGTTGATACGGCTGATACTTTGGCAGCACGCGTATTGAAGGAGGAACACCGCATCTTGCCGCAAGCAATAGCCTGGTTTGCCGAAAAGAGGTTGCAGTTATCTGAAGGTAAGGCAGTGTTGGATGGAGAACCAATTCAAATCTAGCTCCAGATTAGTTTTATTCAATTTCCAAGGCAGAAGCCCATAAAAGAGCCCGCTCCATGAGAAAACTAAAAATAAGTTGCCACTCTTGCATTTTAATCAGCGCTACCTACAGTCTCGGCCTATGCTTAGTGCTGCTCTCTGCCTCCACATTTTCAAGCTCACCTGTTCACTTCAATCTGAATGACGATTTGGCTACGCCAGAAACCCGTGCACTTTATCAAAATCTGGCAAAGCTCCAGGGCAAACACGTTTTATTTGGCCACCAGGATGATTTGGCATATGGCGTTAATTGGATAAATGAGAGTGGCCGATCAGATGTGAAAGATACTGCTGGTGCCTATCCAGCAGTAACAGGCTGGGAAATCGGCGGACTGGAACTCGATCATGCAGCCAATCTCGATCGTGTGAACTTCGTTGAAATGCGAGCCTGGATTAGCGACATTTATTTACGCGGCGGCGTGAATACAATCAGCTGGCATATGTATAACCCTGTCAATGGAAAGAACGCCTGGAGTGGCGGTGAGACAGTCAAACATTTACTACCCGGCGGCAATAAACATGAACTGTTTAAAGACTATCTCGACCGTTTTGTCGCATTTAACAAAAGCCTGATGATTAAAAATAAAGAAGGTAAGACCCTGCACATTCCCATAATTTTTCGGCCCTGGCATGAACATAATGGAGATTGGTTCTGGTGGAGCAAGGGACACACCGATGAAAAGGACTACATTGCACTGTGGCGATTTACCGTAACTTATTTGCGTGATCATCATAAGCAACATAATTTGATTTACGCCTATTCGCCCGACAGAAGCCGAATTGATCTCCAACATTTTAACGAAGGCTATTTCTGGGGTTATCCTGGAGACGAATATATCGACATCATTGGGTTTGATAATTATCACGATCTTCAGCCCAGCGACAGTGAAGAGCAACAACAAAACCGGATAAAGGAACTGGCCTTGAGCCTGGAACATGTCGCGAAAATTGCCGCAAACAAAAACAAAATCGCAGCCTTAAGTGAAGGTGGCTCAGACGGGATAAAACAATCCAGATTCTGGACTGATGTGCTTTTAAAAGGCCTAAAACATAACGAATACACAAGAAACATTTCCTATGTTGTGGTCTGGAGAAATGCCAACAAACAGATTGAAAAGCGCGATCATTTTTATGCACCTTACCCCGAACATCACAGCGCAGACAATTTTCGCTTGTTTTATCGCGACCCTTTTGTTCTATTCAATGACACACTTCCCAATTTGTACCAGAATTAAGGTCTTTTTTAGCTATTCTTATTGAGTTAAAGTAGGCTGGAAGCCCTACTTTCCTAATTTCAATTTTAAGCATCGAGAATCGGGAGCTTACTTATGCCGACTAAAATAACAAACCGGTTTACTTTTCTACTCTTTTTACTTATCGCATTCAGCGGTTTTACTTCTGCCAATGAGCTCAAGGATACGCTGTTTGCTTCGGCCACCGCCGCGCTCAAAGAAGCGAACAAAGTGCAAGGCAGCGTTCTTGCCCCTGTTAGCTACGGTAAAGGTGCCGAGTTATACCGCAGCGCCGAAAAGCGCTTTGAAGACAATCAACGCATTGCGCGAATTGAGAAAGAACTTGCGGAAGCAGCGCAACATTTTCGGCAGGCAACCAAAGTGGCCAAGATAGCGCAACTGACTTTCAAAACTACAATTCAGGCACGTAAAGATGCCGAAGGTGTTGGTGCAGAAAAGCTATCACCAAAAGAGTGGGAGCGGGCAGAAGATAAGTTTTTATCGGCAACACGAACTCTCGAAACCGGCAATATGGCGCGCGCAAAAACCCGGGCAAGCGATGCTGAAGTGATTTATCGTGATGCTGAATTAATCGCCATCAAAGGCAACTACTTAAATCAAACACGTGCGATGATTGAAAAAGCCAATAAGCTCAAAGTAAAAAAGTACGCACCTGAGACCTTTAAAAGAGCGACAGAACTGTTGACCGCCGCGGAAAAAGAATTAAGCCAAAATCGTTATGATACAGACTACCCGCGATCACTTGTTAAAGAATCGTTTTATCAAGCAAAACATTCCATTTATCTCGCTCAACAAATTCAAGATTTAAATAAAAAGCAAATTACACCCGAGCAATTGATTTTGAAAATGGAAGCACCAGTTGCCGGCATTGCAGGTAATCTGGATTTAGTTGCAGAGTTCGATCAGGGTTTTGAAGGGCCGGTTGCTGCAATTAATGAAAAAATTGAAGCTTTACAAAATGATTCTTACGAACTTAGCGAACTCCAAAATAAAATGGAAAATCTGGAGAAAGATTACGCTGTACTTGAAAACAAGTTGGGCATTCAATCTGAACGCTTGCAAATGGAAGAAGAAGCGCGCGAACGTTTTGAACGCATCAATGAATATTTTCAAAGGAGCGAAGCCATTGTTCTTCGACAAGGAAACAATGTACTTATTCGGGTAGTCGGATTAAATTTCGATCCCGGTAGCGCTCAAATCAATAGTAAAAACTTTTCATTGTTAGGCAAGCTGGAACAGGCAATCAACTTTTACCCCGGTTACACTGTTGTCGTAGAGGGTCACACTGACAGCTTCGGAAGTGATGCAAGCAACCAGGCACTTTCTCTAGACCGTGCACGTGCAGTGCGTCAATATTTTCTCGTCAACGCAGAAAATTTTTCAGCTAGCCGCAGCGAAGCTTATGGTTACGGTGAATCAAAACCAATTGCAAACAATGAGACTCCTGAAGGACGTAAGCGTAACCGACGTATAGATTTACTCCTTAAACCACCCGCACAATAAGGACGACTTTTATGATTTACCAATCAATATTGGACACAATCGGCAATACGCCGGTTGTTCGATTAAACAATATTGCTCCAAAAGATAAACACCTGTTTGTTAAAATCGAAGCGTTTAATCCGATGGCCTCAGTAAAGGATAGACTCGCTATTGCTATTATTGAAGATGCTGAAAAGCGAGGCACGCTTAAACCCGGACAAACTGTTGTAGAAGCTACATCCGGCAACACTGGAATCGCGCTTGCCATGGTTTGCGCAGCAAAAGGTTATCCTTTTGTAGCTACGATGGTTGAAACATTTTCGGTTGAAAGACGAAAGTTGATGAAGGCGCTGGGTGCAAAAGTTATTTTGACACCTGCTGCGGAGAAAGGCTCGGGCATGGTTAAGCGGGCTGCGGAACTCGCGGAAAAATACGGCTGGTTTTTGGCTCGGCAATTTGAAAATGAAGCAAACCCTTCCTATCACCGAAATACAACAGGGCCGGAAATTTTGCGTGCATTCGCCGGACAAGACCTCGATTATTTTGTCAGTGGTTGGGGCACCGGCGGCACCATGACCGGTGCGGGACAAATACTCAAACTCGCACGCCCGGAATTGAAAGTGATTGTGGCAGAACCCGAAAATGCCGCGATGCTTTCAGGTAATCCCTGGTCACCACACAAAGTTCAAGGGTGGACGCCGGACTTTATACCCAAGGTGCTAGATGAATCTGTGGCTGATGAATTGGTCCTTGTGTCTGATGAAGAAGCCATTAAAACAGCACGAGATCTCGCCACGAAAGAAGGAATATTCTGCGGCATATCTTCTGGTGCAACTGTGGCTGCTGCACTAAAAACCGCCGAAAAAGCCAAGGCTGGTAGCTCTCTACTTGCCATGTTGCCTGACACCGGTGAACGCTATCTGTCTACCCCTTTATTTGAAGGGGTGTCTGAAGACTCAGATGATGAGTGGTTGAGTCAACAATAAAAAAGGGGGAACCCTTCGGCTCCCCCATCACACATAGCCACTAAGTGACTAGTCCTTCCCAAAAACTTTTGCTCAAACCTTCATAGCCAAAGCACGGCTGAAAATCCAATGCAGTTATTTTCTCCGAGCACCTGGTTAAAGTCAAGTTAACTATAAGCATATTGTCAAAATAACTATATACGCTATGGGCGAGGCAACAGCCAGCAGGAAAAGTTCAGACACAAGTTAGACAAAAAAAAGGTGGGCAAAGCCCACCTAATGGTTGCGACAAACCGGCCAACAGGCCAGAACGACAGAGTCTTTAAAGGAAAAAACCAAAACTGAACTTCATTGTTATGCACTCTTGGGAATGCGTCAAACGTCTCACTTTTGTTCCAAATACGGGGATTTATACGCCAAAATAAGGACATGCAGATTTAATATTTTGAAAGTGAATAAAACTGGCCGCTTTTTGTACTTTTACACAAAATTGGTAATTTTTATAATACTTTTTATGAGGAAATTAATAATAAAGAATGAGAAAACCTCGGAATTATATTCAAAATAAGTCTAAAAATAGTTTCCTCTTAGAGCTAATTTTGGGATGAAATCACTGGAAATCCGAGATTGCGCCTAAATTCAGCGTCTTTTAACTGAATATCCCATAATCAACGATTAAGGCCCAGCCGCTGAGGCTGGGCGCTATATAACTGACCTATAACTCGAAACTATGTTCGGCCACTGAGGTATTAGCAAACTTCTGCCCTGCTCCTATGGTAAGCGAAGCTGAACCTGAGTAAGGCTCAAATTGACCTTCCTCGTTGATGTAGCCCAGCTGGTTCGCATCAATTTCCAGCTCCAGCTTTTGGGTTTCTCCCGCTTTGATATGGTGGCGAGTAAAAGCAACCAACTCTTTTCTGGGAGCATAGGCGGGCGCGTCTTTGAGACTGAGGTACACCTGAGTAACTTGATCGCTATCGACTTCCCCAAGATTTGCAATACTTGTTGTTACTTTCAGGCCTTGATCCTCATTTTTTGAGACCGTCACATCACTGTATTCAAAGGTGCTGTAACTCAAACCATAACCAAAGGGATAAAGCACATTGCCTGAGTAATATTTATAAGTGCGATTCTGCATGTCGTAGTCCTTGAAGCCCGGCAAGTCGTCGACACCCTTATAAAATGTCACCGGCAGCTTCCCGGAGGGGCTGAAGTCACCCCACAGTAAATCCGCTACAGCTTTACCCGCTGCTTCGCCTGGATAAAAGGCCTGAACGATGGCATCAAGATTTTTATTTTGCCAATTAAGAGCTATTGCACTGCCACTGAAGTTAATCATCACAACCGGCTTACCCAGGGCCTCGAGAATCTCCAGCAAATCCTGTTGTTCATCTGGCAAATTAATATCGGTGCGATCCCCGTAGTCAAAACCTTTGAGTTCTACGCGCATCTCTTCACCTTCCAGACGAGGTGATATTCCTCCAACAAAAATTATCAGATCAGCTTTGTCCGCTACGTTAACCGCCTCGGCCACAAGATTATTTGAGGTGTTTATCCAGCGTAAAAATGCTCTGGCTTCAAGAGGATTTCCCCACTCCGATCTGACAAATATTCGTTCAGCTTTAAAAGCATGATTTACCCCTGCTTCAAGTTTGACCTCGCCTCTTACTGGCTTCCCATCGATTTCTATTTTTGCATTTGTTTGAAAACGGTAATTTCCACTGGTTTTGGGATTGATACGACCTTCCCAAACAACCGCAAACTCATCGAAAACACTTTCATCTATTGGTGAGCGCTGCCAATAAAAATCAACGTTGGCATCAACTCTGCTGATCACTGGATCACCCACAATTTCGCCCTTCTCTCTTTCGTTGCGATAGGGTGGAAGCAGTTTCGCGTGATAATAATTTGCCAACAAGCCAGGCTGCTCAACTCCGGCCGCATCCAAATGAGAAAAATGCTCTGGGCTTACCGTTTCATAATGTCCGTATACTTCGCCACCTAAAGAAGAACCGGGAGCATAAAAAACATTTTCCTCACCCAATCGAGCGCGAATTCCTTCCAGCGCAGTGATGGGATTTATTGGATCACCGTTATAATTGCCGAGCAGCACATCAGGATTGTTGGCATTTGGGCCAATCACCGCTACTTTTATTCCGGGCTTTAACGGTAATACTCCGTTATTTTTTAGCAAAACCAAAGATTGACGCGCAGCCTTTTCTGTCAAAGCCAGATGTGTTTCTGCTCCAACAACGTCCATTGGAATATTGGCGTAATCCACTTTTTCTTTGGGATCAAAAAGACCAAGTTTAAAACGCGTGTTAAACAAACGCTTCACCGCAATATCAATTTCGGCCTCAGTAATTAAATCACGTTGTACGGCAAAATTTAAATTCGCAAACACACTCCAGTGCCCGGTTCCGCAATTTAAATCTGTGCCGCTACGCACAGCCCACGCCGCAGCGGCAGAAGGTGCACGCACAACATTGTGAGCACTTCGATCGTAAAAATCAGAAATTGCACCGCAATCTGAAACAACATGACCCGTAAATTGCCACTCTCCTCTCAAGGTATCTTTGAGTAAAAAATCATTTCCACAAGCCGGTTCGTCATTAACGCGATTGTAAGCGCACATTACTGATTCAACTTTTCCTTCACGCACCGCGGTTTCAAATGCAGGCAAATAGGTCTCGTACATGTCTCGTGGATTGGCATAATAGTTATCCGAGTGTCGACTTTTTTCCGGCCCACTGTGTACGGCAAAATGTTTTGCCATCGCCGAGGACTTTAAATATTTTTCATCGTCCCCTTGTAAACCGTGAATAAATTGCACTGCAAGTTTTCCTGTGAGAAAAGGATCTTCACCATAAGTCTCCTGGCCTCGACCCCAGCGCGGATCTCGAAAAATATTGATATTGGGTGACCAGAATGTCAGCCCGGTATATTTGGCAACAACGTTGTGATCTGAGTAGTAATGGTGTTTGGCCCGAGCTTCATCTGAAATTACATTCGCAATTTCCCACATAGTTTTTTCATCAAACATTGCCGCCATACCAATAGCTTGTGGAAACACAGTCGCCTTTCCCGCGCGTGCGACTCCGTGCAAGGCTTCATTCCACCAGTTATAGGCAGGCACACCCAAGTGCTCAATGGCAGGGGCTTCGTTATACATTTGAGAAATTTTCTCAGACAAGGTCATTGCACCTACCAATGCGTCTACTCGTTGTTCCAGGGGCAAGCCGGTATCAAACCAGAGCTGATTATTTTTTTTCTGTGAAGAATCTGTTTGGCAAGATCCAAGCGCAATTAATGTAAAAAAGAAAACGAGAGTATTTTTCATAGCGATAATGTAATCCGAATTAATTTCAGATCACATTATAGACAAGAGAAGAAAAACAGGAGGTAAAAGGCGCCGATTTACCAGCAGTTGCTGTTTTCAGTATTCCCTGAGTCGTAGGCTTTTTGTAGCCCAACATGATTAACAGTGAATACAGCACATTCATCATCGCTGGATTGTACACCGGTTGCCGTCGCTGTCAGCAGGAAAGTCGTATTGCCTCCTGCCTGCGACACACTGATGGAATAATAGCCTTTGTCGCTGGAACTTCCGCCAAGTTCAGTCACGTCACCGGAATAACGATTCCGTTGCAGGTAAATTTTTTCCTGCATCGCTGCCGCCGTTAAGAGTGCTTCCTTGCCGTCGGCACGTCGGGTTTTTTGAACCGAATTGTTGTAACTCGGCCATGCGATTCCCACAAGAATACCAACGATAGTGACGGCTACCAGAATTTCTATCAAACTAAAGCCAGATTGCTTTTTACTGTACATTTTGTATTGTCCTATTCGTTGTTACCAAGTGATGGGAATTTCTCGCCATGATTGTCTGCGCCCCTGACTCACCGCACCACTGACTTCTTTACTTGCAATCTCACCCGTTGAGGTTTGTCCAATCGCGCGATTGTTGCCTTCGGAATCCCGATATATTGTGGGCGCTGATGGATTACCAATTCCCAGCACAACTCCAGCGTTGACAAGCTCAGACCCCAAATAGGTTGTTCCGGAATCCGTATCCAGGGGTGCATAAGGCCCAGGCACTCCCGCTTGAAAATGTGGTGCATACAAGCGACCGGTTCCTTCTGGGTCACAGGCTTGACCTGTAGGTTGATAGGTTGTAAACACTAATGATTCTTCTGAAAGAGCCGCTTTGGTGATACTCCTTTCAAGTGGATTTGAAGAAGTGAAATCAAAAAACCAACCCTGCTCATCATAAACCGCATCCTTGATATCGTTAAAACTATCCACAGTTTGTCCGGTGTTTAAAGAAAATGAAGGGCTACCTGCTCTTAACACAGTGCCATTTGCGTAAACCTCGATATCAGTGGTCTCAACCATCTCAGAATTATGGTAAACCACGCCACTGCTTCCATTGGCATTTGGATCTTTTATGCCATAGAAACTTTGCTGTGCTGTACTTAGGTTATCTTCAACCGTATAAAAACGACCGGTTCCGCTGTAAACCCAGAAGTCACCTTCACGGTCCTTCGCGGTTGTTGGTGCTGCACTGAAGGGCTGATTGGTGACATCAAGTACCTGACCCAAAGTCATAGGTGTAGCTGCAACCAATGAACCTGAAGTAGTCCAATTCAATGAAGCTCGCATTAATTGCCCAGTTGGTGCCGCCTCTGTGCCAGCAACCACACCAAAATATACCGCGTCATCCACATAGTTGTTGTTCCAATCCGCCGCTGTCAGCCCACCCACAAAAGAATTTGCCACACCTGTATCGACGACATTCAAGTTACGGTTTTTTAAATCATAAACAAATACTTTGGCCGTTTTATCACTGATGGCGTGATCAAGTGCGTCCTTCCTTGTTGTCGAAGTTGTGCCTGCCGGACCTGAACCGAAAACCAGATACCAGTTATTACTCGCTGGATTGTTAAACGAACCGGACAAGGTATTGGGTGAACGATGTTTAACAAGTGTTGGACGTGAAACGGTGTATCCCAAATCCGGATGATTAATTTCTGCAATCAACTCAGGCGGAGATTCTGGGTCAGTCACGTCTAATATGATGTATGAAGAGCGCATTGTGAGATCGTCGCTGGTATCTGCATCGGGATCACTGTCTGGATCGACGGTAATCTCACCACCTCCAAATCGCATACCCACAACCAAAATACTGCCCCAGCCATCCACATGCGTAATTGTTGAATCCGCAGCCCAAATTCCATTTACATCAAAAATTTGCGGTTCCCCATCCACATAGTAAACGTGCGGGTAACTTGGGTCAGACAAATACTCTAAATGCGGGAGAATGTTGTAAGGGATATAAGCCCACATTTCACTCCCAAGCGGATGAGCTGTTTCTGAATTTGCACTTGTGGTATAGCTCTTGGTTGCGTCATCATAAAAACCGCCATTAAACGCATGTAACATGCCGTCGTTAGCACCGACAAA
This sequence comes from Cellvibrionaceae bacterium, assembly GCA_050299435.1. Classification (GTDB taxonomy): domain Bacteria; phylum Pseudomonadota; class Gammaproteobacteria; order Pseudomonadales; family Cellvibrionaceae; genus 1162T-S-0a-05. The sequence continues at coordinate 9,714 of JBNKVX010000047.1, forward strand.
AACAACTTGACGACGCTCCGCAGTGGCGTTTCTAAAATTTTTGTAAGTCTGATCGTTATAACTAATGTCAAAGCCTTGATTGGGTTTCACTAAAACTGCCGGTGATGAATGCACAATATCACCCAATAACCAGGGCTCTTCGCCATTCGCAGTGTTCCCATCGTAATCGATAGTACGGCTGCGCATGCCAGTGATGCCTTCCTCACCACGTATAAAGTTTACGAGGTTACTTACATCAGAATCAGCATCTGCATCTCGAAAACCAAGCAAACGGAAATTATCAGTGCCACCACTTTTATCAAAAGTTGCAGCTTCAAATGGAACCACTTCGTCTTGTTCAACCCAACCCGTTGTATCATCATCAATTGCAGTAAAAATGTAACGACCGCTTGATGCAAGGGAACCATAAGATAAACGGTTAGAGGTGAAATTACTCAGTTCAGCAAGACGGTCTCTTGCACTCCAAATAGGATCAATATTGCTAATTTCCTCGGCGGTGCCTAACGCCGTACTGCGTTTTCCATCTGTCCCAACGTTATAACGTTGAATCATGGTTTTACCGAGAGATTGGTCATAGTAAATGACGACAATGGGATCGTCGTTAGTTAATTGGCCTTCAGTTTCACCCGATAAAACCACATCTTCCCGGAATTCACCGTAGCGATCCAAAAACAATCCGTGCAAGGTGCCCACCCAATTAATACTCTGATTACCCAGGGCGGAGTCAGTATCGTAGCGTGGGTTGTATAAGGCTTGATACACAGAACCTTCACCCGCACCTGTGCTGGTTACAACCGATGCGGCTGTACCCGAAGAAGTTCTTGCCAAAATATCGCGCACAACTGCTTCAAGTTGGTCTCTCAGCTCTGCAGGGTTGATCGCGTAAAAATAATTGTCGGGAATACCATCAGAACCGTAAGCACCGGTTGCATTAATAATCACATCCCATTCAGAAGTTTGGTCCGGAATAGGTTCGAGTGCAGTGGCGTCAACAGTGCCGTCACTGGTAAACCCACCCCATTTAGCTGCGTAAAACAAAGGCTGTTCAAGCAAGCTGGCAGATGAGGATCCAAGGCCATAGGTGCGGGCCGCAGCTGAATCTGATGAACGGCAATCATTACAATCAAAATCGTCATATTCATTGATACCGGACTGCGCGTGAAAACCATCACTTGTGGTACCGCTTAGCACATAGCCAAAAGCAATTTTGAATGGCGTCGACTGGCTCACAACATCTGTTTCAATAGTGATATTTGTGGAGGTGATGGTATAAGTTAGAACGCCGGCCATGTCCTGATCATAATCACCACCTTGCTCGGAATCCTCCCAGTTTACATAAAAAGTTCCCGTTGCCTCGGTACCTCCATTCCTTAAGGTATAAGGTTCAATGATTTTAAAATCCACCAAACCACAGTTGCCGCCAACATCATCGTTGTGACAGCCTGGCAAGATAGAAACGGTCCGAGTTGACCCCGGCACCGCAACTTTCACTTCGGGTAATGCGGGGGAAAGTGTAACGCCATAAGTCGAAACCAACTGATCACCTGGCACACCGGAAGGAATAATATCGTTGACGTGTGCCTGGTGAGCGATTCCCGCAACGTTATAAGACCCATCCAATCGCGGTGCATCAGAACAGGTACCCTGAACTGTTCCCAAATTATTTACTGTCTTCGCAGTACACAATTGGTTTCCTGAGCCTTCTGCCTCTCCGACAAAATAACGACCACCCGCAATACCTTCTCCCACTCCCACTTTATTTGTGGCTGCGACTGCGGATGTTGCTTGCGCACTGTCCGAGGTGTCTACTAAATCTGAATAACCGCTCAATGCATCGTGGTCGTAGGAAATTGTGCTTGCATTAAATGCAATAACATTGAGTTTTGCACATGCATTTGCAGTGGTAACAGGCCCAACCGAATCCCAGGCTTCTGTCGATAGGCCTGATAAAACGGAACTATCGGAACTTGCAAAAGCTGATGTAGCCGATTTGCCAGCGTAGTAACGGTAACATTCCAGTAAAATTTCTGCGAAGGGATTACCCCAATTTGTGCAATCGCCATTGGTGAAATAATTGAGTCCCCATTCACAGTCATCGTACTCTTGATAAGTTCCATTGCGATTTCCGCTGCCCCAGTATTCATATCCAACAATACGGAAAGCATCCAGGTTAGTAATAATTCCAGCAGCACGGGTAAACGTGCCATCAGTCGTGACATTCACTTCGTCAGAAATAGTACCAATATTTTTTCTTAAGATACCGCCATCTTTATTGGAACGGTAACTTCCTGTCATCAAGCCGTAATGCACGCTGTCATCGTCACCGAACTCCTGTAGCAAACCTATGGGCTTGTAATTTCCACTCGGATATTGTTTGCAATCTTCTGTGCCTAGCAAGGAACTAACACAAACCTGAACGCGCACATATAAACTTAAAATTTCTTCGCTTGAAGCTGGACTGTCTGCATATGCAGGTAAAGACGGATGAGAATTCCCGTTTTCTCCCATGCCAGTACCTAATCTTGAATCGTCGTTATAGGTACATTGAAAGCGCTCGCTAGCAGCCCAAAGAGAATAGTTACCCGCCACCACTTTCATCAAGGGCGGATCATCAACCAAGGAAGAACTTGAAGGCTGACCTGTTGACCTATCGGCATCCGTTGTATTACAAATTGTAATTCCACTATTAGAATTACCTGTGTTGACAACGGGTTGTTCGGAATTTGTTAAGGGCGTGAGTTGATAAAGATCAGAACCGTCGTAATATTTCGCAAAACTGTGAGCATCATTCGGTAAGAAGGCACGTTCCAACACTGTATATGCAGACGTATCCGCAGAACGATACCCTCCATACAAAACTTTGCGCACTTCGTCCATGCGGGTCATGGTAGCCCAGTTTAAAAAATTACCGCTCCATGCGTTCGAGCAATACTTATCTGAAGTTTGATACCTGGGAACAAAAATACCTGATGCATAAATATAACATTTATAAGAATCAAAATAGCCTTCATAGTCAATGCTATGAGTGTAAGTCGTTTCTATCGTACCGTCATTATCCAGATCATCCCAGTCTGTAAATGCTTTATAATACAACTGATGATCGTTAGGCATCGCCAGCATAATCATGGGTGTGGTGGTATCAGAAAGTAGCGGTGGGCTTGCCGCGTAATCATTCACGCCGGCCCAAGTCGCCTGACCAAACAAACTTACCAACGCAAATATAATTAGAATTTTTTTCATCATTTTTGCTTTCATTTTAGGACTCCACCAGCATATAGGTTGACTGCAACATCACTTTGGCTTTATCGCCATTTCCTTCAGCCAATGCTGTAATTCGATAGATCGGTTGCCCTTCATAAGGGTTTGCGGCATTAAAAACACCGCCGGTGCCGTCGTCGGCATAACATAAAAACTCAACGATATATTTCACTTCTTCATCAAAACCTTCGACGGTAATAGTTCGGTGCTTACTTGTTGTGCCCCAAACATCAATGGTTTGATCACTCCAAAATTCAATAGGCTGCGCTGCCCCGGAACTGTCCCCAACAACACAGGCAAATTCGCTATCACCTGTTGTGTATTCACCTTCAAAGCACAAGCCCCCGGAACAACTCGCTTCAAAGCAGCTCGCTCCTGCACCACAGGTGTCAATGAGCTGACTATTTGCTGGCTTATTTAATTCCAGCCATTCTTCCGCGGCGACTAAAGCCGCTTCTGCGGCAGCAAAAGAGGCATCGCGGTCCCGTTGGCTATTTACCATTTTCATTTCCATTGTGGAGGTTCGAATGCTCGCTGAACCGATTAAGGTAATTACTACCAAAATCACAAGAGAAACAATTAATGCTGCGCCAGATTGTTTTTGTATTGGACTCAAGTTTTTCATCATCATTTTTTTCATCTTTATTGCCTGCCCTGTACTAGAGATTTCTCAATCTCACTGAGGTACTGACAATTTGTCGCAAGTATTTATCATCGCTTAAGGTGACATTTGTTCCATCAAGATTTACTACAACATTTTGGTTTTCTGTATACACTTCAGCCGCAGATCGGAAGACTGCACTGATACGCATGGAAACAATTTCTGCCCAGTCGACAACATCGTCAGCATCAATAAAACGATTTGCCACACCATCTGCATCGATATCCACACCATAAGAAACTTCAAGATCTTCAACACCTAAAGCCAATTCCTCAACGATTGTTGTTGCTTCACCCCCATCTACACTTAAGGCACGTCTTTTTAAAGCAGGCATACCAGCAATGATGTCTGACTCACCAATGTAATAGGCGTAAGCTTGATATTGCATTACTGATGCGCCATTCAAAAAAGCTTGCCCTGCCAGTCCACTACAAAATGCGCCCGAACAAGACCCGCAGTCTTGCGTTGCTGGGTCACCCGTTTTTAATACACTCGTACAGTTACGTGTGCCGTCACTAGCGTGATCCAAAAGATTAGAAACGGCGCCTGCGCTGGTCACCTGAAAAAGGCCTGAAGATCGACAAGTAGAATCGGTTACCATCATGGTAGTCCCGCGTGGAATTTCTTCTGCTGTCCATAGAGTAAAGCGGTTGCTACCCGCGTTATGGCTTCTGACTTTATATTCATGAGTTGCATCGGCGAAACGCACAATAAAAGAATCTGTTCCCGCAATAACATCTGCCTCGTAAGCATCAGGATAAGCACTCAATCCACCATCGGATTCAAATCCTTCTACTCCTTGAATCATCGAAATAAATCCACCTTGATCATCTACCACTGCGTTAACCAAATCTGTGTTATCTCGACCGGCACACCCCATGTAGCCCGCTGCACGTGTGTCACGTTTTATTTGATCCAAAACAAAGCGTGCATTGTCTTGAATAAATGAAATTTCTTCGCCATCCATTGCCGAACGCTTCCCGCTTAAAGCAACCTGTACCACACCACTTAAAATAATTGATGCAATCAACATTGAGACAAGCAGTTCTACAAGAGAAAACCCTAATTGGTTTTTATCGAAACCTGGAAATTTAGTTTTCATTTTAGATGTCCGCCATCATCAGGTATTCAAGTGTTTGCGGCGTCCCGTCTTCTTCGTATCCCATTTCAAACTCAATTCTAATAACGAGCTGACCTGCCACCTGATCAATTTCACTACGACCGCCAGGCAGCAAACTCGTTACGTTATTTCGCCAATTGCTTAAATTCCAATCGACAATTTGACTTGCACTGCAATTATTTCCATTTCCACAGCTAGGTTTAGAGGGCGTCGCATCGTCATAGTGAATTACGTAAGTGTTCGCCAAATCAGGCGTTAGCAACATGCCTTCGTAAATATCATTAGCCAAAAAGGAGGCTTGCGAATAGAGGTGAGAATTTTTATTAAACTGGATAGACTTAACCTGCATCGACATCACACCCAGCACGCCAATAGCAAGAACAAATAGGGCTACCACAGTTTCAATTAGTGATGAGCCTTTTTGAAGTTTCTCTCGGATATTTAATTTTTTCATCAGCTACAACTCAAATTGTTGTTTACATCAATGCTGCCATCACCGTCGGCGAACCGGCTTTCATGAACACCATCGTTGTTATTGTCTCGTGTACGAATAAGTCGACCAGAACCAATTAACAATAAGCCCCGTGCCAAACTCGCTGTGTTCTTACTGTCGCAAATAGTAATTAGTACTCTGCGACTCGAAGGCACACCTGCCTCAGCCGGACGACCTTGCTCATTAAACGAAAGATAGTTGAGAGCACTACTCGAATCTGCATCAACAACAGTGATGGAATTTTTACCGGTGTAATCGTAGGCACTAATAATTTGTTCTGATCCGCTTAGCAATCCGTCACGCGGGGTTCCGGCTCCCTCGCCGTCATCAATGAAAACCAGCCAACCGTTAGACCAGGTTCCGCTGCAGTTTGTTGAATTCAAACTGGGGCAAATTGTTATCGTTTTGTTGCGATTAAGCGCTTCACTTCGCGCCATCATGACTGCGGCGTTTATATCCTGGCGATGTGAGAAAACTCCGTTAGTAGCCAAATAGTCTGTAAATGAAGGGGCAGCTATGCCTGCCAATATTGCCAGCATGACCAAAGCAATAAGCAGTTCCAGCAAAGTAAAACCCGCACTTTTATTTATTTTCCGCTTACTCATCATTTTCTACCGTTTGTCGACTTCACCCATGCAACACTTAAAATCATGGAACCTCTAGTAGATTCAATATAAGTGAGCGCAGTTGTAAAGCCGACTTTTTGAAGATAATCGGAAGCAACAATAGACAAATGGGTGGCGTCAAAAATCGAGAAATACTAGCCGGTAATTTTTGGGGGATAAGTGGTTATTTTAGTTTTATCGACCGTAAAGAATAAAAAGAAAAGTGTTTAGAATGTTGAAAAATACGAAGATTTTGTTGCAGAAACTACTTGATTAGCGCATCGGTTTTAGCCGCCATAATAGCGTCATTTTGGTGTATTCCATTGATTTTGTGTGTCCACCAACATACGACAGTTGAACCCCACTCAACGGTTATGGCTGGATGATGATTTGCTTGTTCTGCAAGCTCACCCACTTTGTTAGCAAATTCCATAGCTAAAACAAAATTTTTAAATGAGAACTTTTTCCTTAACTGTGGAACTGCATCAACATCAACAACTTCCCAGCCCGGAATTTGTGATGCTAATTCGTCAAGCTCTGCCTGGCTTAACTGTGGCGCGCCGACGCGACAAACCTCGCATAGCTGTTCACTTAAGTTTTCCATTTGAGCTCTTGTTTATTTACTGAACCTTTAAATTTCTTTCTTCTATTTTCGCTTGCCAAATTTTCGGGCCAATTTGATGAACGGATTCGCCATTTACATCCACAGCCACGGTAACCGGCATATCTTTGACTTCAAATTCGTAAATTGCTTCCATTCCTAAATCTTCAAATGCCAGTACTTTTGCAGCGACAATCGCTTTTGAAACGAGGTAAGCGGCACCACCTACCGCCATAAGATAAACCGCCTTGTTATCTCGAATTGCGTCTAAACCTGCAGGGCCTCGTTCCGCCTTACCGACCATTCCGATCAAACCAGTTTGCTCAAGAACCTGTCGAGTGAATTTATCCATCCGGGTTGCGGTTGTGGGTCCTGCTGGGCCAACCACTTCATCTCTTACCGGGTCAACTGGGCCAACGTAATAAATAAATCTATTTTTTAAATCAACAGGCAGCGGCTCGCCCTTATTCAACATTTCGATGATACGTTTATGTGCCGCGTCGCGACCTGTTAATAATTTTCCAGAAAGCAAAAGGGTATCGCCCGGCCGCCATTCCTGTATGTCTTTTTTGTTGATCGTATCTAAATTAACTCGGCGCACATTTTCATTCACTTCCCAGGTTATTTGCGGCCAATCATCAAGAGATGGCGGAGTTTGCAGTGCTGGGCCGGAACCATCCAAACTAAAATGTGCGTGCCGCGTTGCAGCGCAATTGGGAATAATTGCCACTGCTTTATTTGCCGCGTGACTGGGATAGTCTTTGACTTTGACATCTAAAACCGTAGTTAAACCTCCAAGACCTTGAGCCCCAATGCCAAGAGCGTTAACTTTATCAACCAGCTCCAGACGCAATTCTTCAGCACGATTTTTTGGACCACGCTGGCGTAATTCCTGGATATCAATGGGGTCCATAAGCGATTCTTTTGCCAACAACATCGCCTTTTCTGCAGTTCCACCAATGCCAATACCGAGCATTCCTGGAGGACACCAACCCGCTCCCATTGTGGGCACCATTTTTAAAACCCAATCTACAACAGAATCTGAAGGATTGAGCATGGCAAATTTGGATTTTGCTTCTGATCCACCGCCTTTCGCCGCCACTTGAATATCAATTTTATTGCCCTGTACCAGTGAGTAATGAATGACGGCAGGCGTATTGTCACCAGTATTTTTTCGCGCGCCGTCTGGGTCGGCGAGTATTGACGCACGCAAAACATTGTCTACATTTTTGTAAGCGCGGCGCACTCCTTCGTTAATTATTTCGTCAAAATCCAGGTCGCCTTCAACCTGGACACCCATTCCAACTTGAACGAAGGCCGTTACGATCCCTGTATCCTGACAAATGGGGCGTTTACCCTGCGCACACATTCTTGAATTAATCAGGATTTGAGCCATTGCATCTTTAGCGGCGGGGTTTTCTTCGATTTTCCAGGCTTCATGAACTGCGTCTATGAAATCTTTAGGGTGATAGTAAGAAATAAACTGTAACGCATCTTCGACGGATGCAATGATATCGTCCTGTTTAATTGTGACCATGTTCTGCCTTTTAAACGTGCTGGTAAAAACGTAAATTCGAAATAAAGAATGGGTGTATTTTATTGGCCTTTTAGGCGCAATAAATCTTGTGTAACTTGTCTTCTGAAAGCGTCATTGGCCTCAATAGCCTGCTCTAAATTTTGAATGCGTCTTTGATATTCTGTTTTCACCGCAGCCAACTCTTCCACTTCATTCGCCAAACGCTGAACTTCAGCTAATTGCTGTTGATATTTTCTATCAATTGCATCCATGGCTCCTTGCTGTGCTTCCAGCAACTCATTCATCAATTTCACATCAGCAACGGCGCTGTCGACCTTCTTTTGCATTTTCCCTTCCAAACCAGCAGAGGTCTTTGAAAGTTTTTCGATAGCTTCCTTGTTTTCACTTATCGCTTGTTTATTTACATTGCGCGTTCCCCACAACTTATCGATTTCAGAGAAGTTGGTTTTCACTTTCGCTTGAATAACCGACAAGGATTGTGTCGACTCATCATCGGACAAGGTCATCTGACTTTCCAGTTCTATTAATCTGGCATCTGCTGCACTTAATTTTTCCTGTGTCAGACTCAACTGCCAATATGCATAACCCGCCAAACCTAAACCCATAAAAGCAAACAGCAATGCAAGGGGTGCAAGTTTGGACTTAACAATAACAGGTGGGCGACTGCTCGACGGCGGTCGCCCTCCATTTCCACCTGGAGGCCCACCCGCACGCTGTTGATGGCGGGCAATTTCATCTCTTTCCGGACGAATACCGGATATAACGGGTTCTCTTCGTTCGTTCATAAACTCTTCTTGTTTCCAGGTGATTTCAGCTTCAATTTAAAGGAATAAGGTCAGTAAAAATAGTACAGCGGTAAGGAGAATACTCATGTGTATTACGCCTCGCACACTTGCGATTGGACCTGGCTTACCAAACAAGGCGTTGCCTTCCAGCAACACAACCAGTGCCAATGCTATCCACGCTCCCAAGCTTAAACCATTGTTTTGGACCAATGCACTGCCACCTCCGCTTAAATGTGGAGAAGCCAACATAAAAAAGGCCATGGGTGCCGAAAACAGCGTATTTGTTCTCGATGCCAGCGCTGCTTTAGGTGCCGCTGCCGCAGCATCCCCCTCAGCCATTCCAAGCACTATTTTCTGATTCGGCCAGATAATCAACCACACATTTAAAAACATGAATGTGCCTAAAAGTGCCCCAAGTACGATATAAGCATCAATACCCATACCCCCATGCTGGAGCCCTCCGAGTAATACCAGGCCAGTAACGAAGGTAAACATGGCTCCCCATCTGAACCACCAAAGTGCACGTGGAGCAAGCTTTGCTTTGGCATCGGGAAGCGCTCCCGCATCAGCCTCTTTGAAGTATTCGGTTTGAACAAAATTGAAATAGTACAGCATGCCTATCCACGTTATTCCGAACAGTACATGCATCCAGCGGAATAGAAATATGATTATTTCTTTTGCTTCCATCGTAGTGACCTCGCTAATTAGTTTTTATTTATTGTATTTGCGTCTTGCTTTATACCAGCGATACAAGTGCAATACAAAATCGCTGTGCGAAATATTTTCATTCTGAAATGTAAAAGCCCTCAACTAGGGTGAGGGCTTTTACATTTTCGACTGTCTGGGCAAGATTATTAAGCAAAGTTTTGGTTAACAAAAGCCCAATTCACTAGAGACCAAAATGCCTTGAGGTATTCGGGTCGCGCATTGCGATAGTCGATGTAGTAAGCATGTTCCCACACGTCAACCGTAAGAAGGGGCGTTTGCTCCGAATTCGTAAGCGGTGTTTCAGCGTTTGCTGTGTTCACTATGGCAACACTGCCATCCGCATTTTTCACCAACCATGTCCAACCAGAACCAAAATTACCAATTGCTGCATTGGTGAACTCTTCCTTAAATTTTTCAAAGGAACCAAATGCTTTGTTAATCGCATCAGCAACCGATCCCGTTGCTTCGCCGCCGCCATTGGGGGATAAACAGTTCCAATAAAATGTGTGATTCCAAATCTGTGCGGCATTATTAAACACACTGCCTGAAGCGCTTTTAACGATGTCGTCCAAACTCTTATTTTCAAATTCAGTACCAGGAATCATGCCATTGAGTTTAGTGACATAGGTTTGGTGGTGTTTGCCGTAATGAAAATTGATGGTTTCCTCGGATATATGAGGAGCCAAGGCATCTTTAGCATAAGGTAAAGGGGGTAATTCAATAGCCATAAGCGTACTTCCTTAAATGTTATGAATTGAGAGATGAAGGTATTGATAAAGGTATTGAGGCAAATAGCGTTCCGCCACGAGGAGCCCAAATAAAGAGAAAGCGGCCTAAGCCGCTTTCTTATAGAGGAACAAGCGGTGTTACATCATTCCGCCCATGCCACCCATACCACCCATATCCGGCATAGCTGGCGCGCCTTTATCTTCAGGCTTGTCTGCGATCATCGCTTCTGTGGTAATCATCAAACCTGCGATAGAACCCGCCGCTTGCAGGGCAGTTCTTACAACTTTTGCAGGGTCAAGAATTCCCATTTCCAGCATATCGCCGTATTCACCTGTGGCAGCATTAAAGCCGAAGTTTCCGTCGCCTTGTTTTACTTTGTCCGCCACAACTGAGGCTTCTTCACCTGCGTTGGTTACGATTTGTCGTAAAGGTGCTTCCATCGCGCGCAAGGCAATTCCTATTCCGGCTTGTTGATCTTCATTGTCACCTTTTACAGCGGCAACCTTAGCCAGAGAACGAATCAGGGCGGTACCACCACCGGGCACAACACCTTCTTCAACAGCAGCACGAGTTGCGTGCAAGGCATCTTCAACACGCGCTTTCTTCTCTTTCATTTCTACTTCTGTAGCAGCACCCACTTTAATAACCGCAACACCACCGGCAAGTTTCGCTACACGCTCTTGCAGTTTTTCGCGGTCATAATCAGAAGAGGTCTCTTCGATTTGCGCGCGAATTTGATTCACTCTTGACTCAATGTCTTTGGCAACACCCGCACCGTCGACGATGATAGTGTTTTCTTTGGAAAGCGTGATGCGCTTTGCTGAACCCAAATGTTCCAAAGTTGTGCTTTCGAGATCCAAACCGACTTCTTCTGAGATAACTGTTCCGCCAGTTAATATCGCAATATCCTGCAACATGGCTTTACGGCGATCACCAAAACCAGGTGCTTTACATGCCGCAACTTTTACGATGCCGCGCATATTGTTCACAACCAAAGTGGCCAGGGCTTCACCTTCAACGTCTTCCGCAACAATGACCAAGGGTTTACCTGATTTCGCTACTCCTTCCAATACAGGCAACAATTCACGAATATTCGAGATTTTTTTGTCGACCAAGAGAACGTAAGGATTTTCAAGTTCAGCAATCATGCTGTCTTGATTATTAATGAAGTAAGGAGAGAGATACCCGCGATCGAATTGCATACCTTCAACCACGTCCAGCTCATTTTCTAAGCCGCTACCTTCTTCAACTGTGATAACGCCCTCCTTACCCACTTTGTCCATCGCTTCAGCAATGATGTCACCTACGTGACTGTCGCTGTTCGCAGAAATGGTTCCCACTTGTGCAATAGACTTACTGTCTTCACAAGGTTGGGCAATCGCGCGAATATTTTCTACTGCCGCGATAACGGCTTTATCAATACCGCGCTTGAGGTCCATTGGGTTCATGCCCGCAGCAACAGACTTCAAACCTTCATTGACAATGGATTGTGCCAATACAGTTGCTGTAGTCGTGCCGTCACCTGCATCGTCAGAGGCTTTGGATGCGACTTCTTTTACCATCTGCGCACCCATATTTTCGAACTTATCTTCCAGTTCGATTTCTTTTGCTACAGATACACCATCCTTAGTTACAGTTGGTGCACCAAATGATTTTTCCAAAACCACATTGCGACCTTTAGGGCCCAAAGTAGTTTTTACAGCGTCGGCCAGGATATTCACACCTGCCAACATTTTTTTGCGAGCACTGTCGCCAAATTTAACGTCTTTAGCAGCCATAGTCGTTTTCCTACTATTCAAATAATTAAAGTTCGTTGTATGTAACAGCGTTTATTCAACGACTGCCTTAATGTCACTTTCGCTGAGAATGACAAGCTCCTCACCATCGACCTCAATCGTGTCACTACCGGCGTACTTCCCAAACACAACGGTATCACCCACTTTGACATCAACAGGACGCGTTTCACCACTCTCTAGTACGCGACCGCTTCCCACAGCGACAACTTCACCCTGATTGGGCTTTTCTTTTGCAGAGCCGGGCAGCACGATGCCACCGGCAGTTTTTGCTTCTTCTTCCTTGCGGCGAACCACCACACGATCGTGTAAAGGACGAATTTTCATTTATGTTTTCTCCAAATAGCGTTTTTACACTTGAATTAACCCTGCCAGGCGCCAAGGCCAGTCAGGCGTAAGAACGGCCTTTGGGGGCCGGGGGAATCTTTGCCAAACAACAAGAACTCGTTTTTTGGCTCCCCTATACTCGTGTGCACAATTTGGGTCTGGATTTGAAGATTTCAACGGTGTTTAGAAAAAATATTGTTATTTTTCTTTTTCTCGACGGTATTCACCCTCAATTGTGGTGTTGTCTGACTTGTATTGATTGTTGAACTGACCGTATGCGCGGACCTTGGGTTTTATGTGCTCCATGCCCCAGATAATTAACAAATGACGTACGCCCGGAATCAGGCAGGCAAAGCCAATTGCATCTGTCACAAATCCCGGTGTCAGCAACAGTGCTCCGCCAACAGCGAGAAATATTCCCTCAACCAGTTCTTTCGCCGGCACCTGGCCACTCGCCATTTTTTGCTGTGCACGAAATAAAGTGGAAATTCCTTGTTGCTTAAGCAAGGCTAGGCCAATGATTGCTGTTAAAAACACCAAACCAATAGTAGGTAGGGCTCCAATTAGCCCCCCGACCTGAATAAGTACCCACATTTCCAGAATGGGCACAACAATGAATATGAAAAATAGATAGTTCAAAACATTCGCCTTTTCGCGTTCTGGGCATGAGTATAATGCCCGCCATGAATGAAGAGTTTGACAACAAAAGGGAAGCTATCATCCAAATCGTCAATGCCATTCCCTATGGAAAAGTTGCCACTTACGGCCAAATAGCCAAACTCGCGGGGCTCGGACGTGCTGCTCGCTTCGTGGGCACTTGTATGAAGAACTTACCCAAAAACACGCGCTTGCCTTGGCATAGAGTCATTAATGCCAAGGGACAATTATCCTTCCCCTTTGATAGTGAGGGCTACCTGCAACAAAAACAACGGCTAATGGCGGAAGGAATAGGCTTTTCTGGTAGAAAAATCGATGTGACCCGCTTCGCCTGGAAAACGGATAAATAATGCCAAACCACTACTTTAAGTCGATTGTTAACACTCGGACCTTGATTTGCGTTTTTACCGGTTTTTCTTCCGGCCTACCCCTATATATTCTCATCCAACTGGTTCCCGCCTGGCTGCGTACTGAAGGCGTAGGCCTGGCTGAAATTGGGTTGTTCACACTTATTCAACTCCCCTATGCCTGGAAATTCATCTGGGCGCCCTTATTAGATCGCTACAATCTCCCCTTTTTGGGGCTACGACGCGGCTGGATGCTCCTGAGTCAAGTTGCACTTTTTCTGAGTATTGCAGCCCTGCCCTGGATTAATCTGGAAGTCAGTCTTTGGACAGTGGCGTGGCTAGCGACAGCAGTTGCATTTTTCAGCGCCACCCAAGACGTATTACTCGACGCCTACCGCAGAGAAATATTACCTGATGAAGAATTAGGTTTTGGCAATGCCATTCACATCAACGCCTATCGCTTAGCCGGATTTATACCCGGCGGCTTGTCGCTGATTCTGTCAGACTTTTTTAGCTGGCACATTGTTTTTGCAGTCACAGCTGGATTTATGGGTGTAGGGATTCTGCTTTGCCTATGTATCGACGAGCCACCCCATCCGCAACAACCACGCACTTTAAAAGAAGCGGTGGTTGAGCCATTCAAAGAGTTTTTCACTCGAAACGGAATTCAACACGCTTTATTGGTGCTGACGTTCTTGTTGCTCTACAAGTTCGGAGACAATCTCGCAACCTCACTCTCCACGGTTTTTTATCTCGATTTGGGCTTCAGTCGCACACAAATCGGTCTTATCGCAAAAAATGCCGGTGTCTGGCCCATGATCATAGGGAGCATACTAGGCGGCTTATTAATGATCCGCATGGGAATCAATAAAGCGCTTTGGGCTTTCGGTTTTGTTCAGGTCATATCCATTCTGGGGTTCGCAGTGCTCGCCCGTGTTGGGGACAACCCCTGGGTCTTGGGGATGGCAATTTCCTTTGAATATCTCGGCGTAGGTTTAGGCACAGCCGCCTCTGTCGCTTTTATTGCGCGCACAACCAATAAGCGTTTTTCTGCAGCCCAGTTTGCACTGTTGACCGCTTTTGCCACCCTACCGCGTACCGTAGCCAATGCCTTCACGGGTTATATTGTTGAAATTACGGGTTGGGAGCTGTTTTTTTATCTTTGCGCTTTGAGCGCAATACCGGGGATGTTATTACTGTTTAAGGTTGCACCCTGGAAGGGAGAAGAAGAGAAAAACCAAGAAGGCTTACCGACCAACGGACGATTCAGCTCCAGGGGTTAGGTACTATATGCGCATCCATGCATAAAGGAGGAGAACTGTATATATGTACAGCTGGCCGGTAAGCAACTTCATCATAGGACGGATGGCCTATTGAGGTCAAGGAGTTCTTAAAAATAATTTGTGATAGATAGCTTTTGCAAGCTTACTCTTCTGGAATTAGGTATTTTAGAGATAGTAAGCGCTCACATACCTCGCAGATGGCCAAGCCATGTTTTAAGCAAGATCCAAAGCACAATTTAGTTATTTTTCACGCCAGTTTGTCTATTTGAGATTAAAGTAAGACCGTTGAAATCGCGATCGTTCCAAGCCAAAACCAGAGACTTCTTGCATAAAGTCTACTCAGCAAGTTCAATTCCTTGCGCGTAACCTCGCAGGTTTGTTCAACATCCTCAGCAACTGAAAGCGCCCCCAAAGCACTTCTGCTGAGCAGTAATTCAGTTTTACTTTTTCGGCAAAACAACAATTCCCGCCAACGAACCCAACAGCCAACAAAATTGCCAGTAAAACTAAAAGAGAGCCCCAGAATTCTTGCCGGTATCCATTCCATTGCCCACAAAAGATGTGCCGCATAAACATCTTCTTTTTGTTGCTTGGCGTGAAGAAACAAAAGGCGATAAAACAGCGCACCGAGAGGTCCAAAAGAGACAAACCAAAAAATCACAGCAAACATGCGCTCAAAGCCCCGGTAACTGGCCTCTTCAAGCACCCTTTCATGCAGGGCAGACCAATCGCCGGTGTTCACTCCTTCGGTATTCACGCCTATTGATTCTGCGCGCTCCAAAGATGAAGGCCAATCTTCAACATAACAGGCCTTGGTGTATTCAGCGATGATTTCTGCAAATTCGCCACGCCCAAAACTGTAGAGCAAGATGATCACACTTAGTAAAAGGTTGACCCCTCCGTACCACATCGACGGATCCAGTATCCAGTAAATCAATAGGCCAAGAGGCAAAACAACGATTGCAGGCACGATGATAGGAATAAGAATGGGAGCGCTAGAAGCCAAGGCAGTTCCAGACAAGAAGTTGGAAAGCGCGCGGAAGGCCGAATCTCGATGCAGCGGGTTATGCGACCCCCAAACCTGTAAAAAACCGAGTGCTATCACTATTATGAGTAGAGGCATATCAAAATTTTCTTTTATTTTTCAAGGAGATAGTTGCGATACTTTTCCCAATCAAATGCCGGGCCCGGATCTGTTTTTCTGCCTGGGGCAATGTCTTCATGCCCCACTATATTTTCTAGATTAATACCTGGATAAGCCATCATCAAACTTTTGCTTAACTCAACAAGGCTTCGATATTGTGCCTCAGTGTATGCAATTGTATCGCTTCCCTCCAGCTCAATTCCTATCGAATACGCGTTACAGTTTGTTCTACCTTTCCATTGAGACTCACCGGCGTGCCAGGCTTTTGCATCAAATGAAACAAATTGCACCGTTTCACCCTCTCGTTTGATAAAGCAATGAGCCGAGACTTGAATATCTTTAATATTTTCAAACCAGGGGTGCGCATTAAAATCGAGCTGATTCGTGAAAAACTGTTCAACATAAGCTCCGCCAAATTCGCCCGGTGGTAGGCTGATATTGTGGATAACAAGCAAATCCACTTCGGTGGATTTGGGTCTTTCACTAAAGTTTGGGGAGGCCTGAATGCGCGCCTTAGACCACCACCCATTAACGATTGTATTAATGCTCATCGCTTAAAATTTAAAACCTGAGGGAAGCGTTTTGAGGATTGTATAGGAAATACTGAAAAGACGTTTTACGGGGGAGATTTTCGCAAGCTGCTTACAACTGTTTCCAGGGCGCGGTCGAACAGCATACTGTTATCAAGCGGTCGAACATGGCCTCGCTGAAGAGCCTGAGCCAGTTCTTGTTGGGTTTTCTCGGCAACCTTCATCCCGTTTCGATTTACAAATATATATTTGCCCGTGGGGCGGATAAACGCAGCCAAGCGACAGCGGGTCATTTCGGAACTTTCCAATTTAAGCTCAAACCAAGCCCCTTGCACAA
>JBNKVX010000047.1:26638-26885 GCA_050299435.1 Cellvibrionaceae bacterium
CAAAGCCTTGCACCTGCCTCATGTACACGTCATCTCCCGGCAAATCATTAAAATCCGGGGCCTCTGCCATTGGCTCGGGTGGAGCTTCCACCTCTTTAGGCTCGTCCTCGAGCTTCTTCTGAACCTTTCTTTCGATGATTGGAGTGA
Source organism: Cellvibrionaceae bacterium (assembly GCA_050299435.1). Taxonomy (GTDB): domain Bacteria; phylum Pseudomonadota; class Gammaproteobacteria; order Pseudomonadales; family Cellvibrionaceae; genus 1162T-S-0a-05. The sequence goes on from JBNKVX010000047.1 coordinate 26,786, forward strand.
CGACTACCGGGGCCATTGCGCTTTCAGGAATGGGGGTACCGCGGATGCACGACAAATGCACTTCTTCCAGAGACTTAAATAAACTCGACATTTCAAAAGG
>JBNKVX010000048.1:0-25823 GCA_050299435.1 Cellvibrionaceae bacterium
ACTTTTTGCAAATGAAAGGCCCTATTTCAAAATTTAGAGATCAATTTACTAAATTTTAAAACTCAAGACTCTGTTTTGGGAAGTGAAAGGTAAAGCAAGGTGCAGCCATCTGAAACCTTAGGCTCCTTCGCGTCAGTGAACCAATGTAAACTTCCGGCTTTTGAGAGCATACAAATTTGAATCGCTTTATTTTGTTGGTTATCCTCCTGCCAACGCGCAAAACTGTATTCCTCTGTGATATTGGTTTTTCTAATTGTGGCACCGCGGCTGATCATACTTGCCAACATTGAATATGTTGCCTCTTTGCTAATCAAGGTTTGTGCTTTGTAGTGATCTCCCAAGTGATGTTTATCATCGGGCTTACTGTTATTCGAAGATTGCGAAAGGGTATACACATTTTCAGCTCCAAATTCTTCCCGAAAACGCAAAGCTGCAGAGGAATTTCTTTCCCTGTCATAAGATAAACCGAGTGCAGCACCTATACCCGATTTTTCAAGATAGATTTCCGCGTGATTAGACATAGGATTCCCATAGTAAGTTTCCAGACCCTCCATGCGCGCCTGCATCAAACTGTCCCAATAGGTGTCACAAATAATGGAACGAATATTTAAATCCTTTAATGCTTTTGCAATTGCAATAGAAACAGGATTACTGCCGACAATTAAAATGCCTTTATTGTCAGGCTCGGTAACATTTAACAATTTTCCAATCGGCCTCGACGTCAGCCCCTGAATCAAAACTGTGCCGATTATCACCGTAAATGAAAGCGGTACCAGCAGTTCAGCCTTTGGCACACCGGACTGTTCCAGGCGCAAGGCAAAAGCGGCGCACACTGCGGCTGCCACAATACCCCGAGGCCCAACCCAAGCCAACATCAAACGCTCTGCCAAACTAAAACCGGAATTATAAGTACAAGCAAAAACTTTCAAAGGTCGCGCAATAAATTGCATGGCAATCAAAACACCCAGAGCCCCAAACCCTAAATAGTACAAAGCACTAAAATCGATACGCGCAGCGAGAATAATAAACAAAATCGAAACCAGCACCGTCGTCAGGTTTTCTTTAAAGTTTAAAATGCTCCTGATGTGCACGCCGGGCATATTCACCAATATGATTCCCATTAGCGTGACGGCGATTAATCCTGATTCGTGTTTAAAATAATTGGAAACAACAAAAGTTGTCGTAACAAAGGCTAAAGCAGCATAATTTTTAAGATATTCCGGAATCCAAAGATTTCTCAGCAGAACACCTAAAGTCACTGCTGCAACAGTGCCTGTAAGCGCACCGGAAAGTATTGTAGTAGCAAACACCTGAACGATATGCGAAAGCTGAGCGCCTTCACGGTGAGAAACAATAAACTCAAACACCAGAACGGCTAGCAACGCACCAATCGGGTCAATGATAATTCCTTCCCAACGAAGCACCTTGGAGATACGGGTATTTAAACGAATCGCCTTTAACATCGGGACAATTACAGTTGGCCCAGTCACAACCATAATCGAACCAAACAATAAAGCGAGCGACCATCCCAGGTCTGTGAGGAGCACAACAGCAAGACAAGTAATAGTGGCGTTAATAAAAATACCGAAGGTAACCATGTTGCGCACGGTACGCCCGATATCGTGCAACTCCGAAATTTTTAAAGTCAGGCTACCTTCGAAAAGAATAATGGCAACCGCAAGCGACACCAGCGGCAACAACAAATCACCAAATATCTCATCGGGCTGAAAAAGAGAAAAAACGGGACCAATAAGTATCCCCAAGACTAACAAGTATAAAATCGCAGGTAATTTCGATTTCCATGCAAGCCATTGGCACAAGAATCCCGCTGCGCCGACCAAGCCGAGCTTTAAGAGCAATACTGCATTCATAAATTGATTTTATTAAAGATTGAAGTAAGTATAACGCTGGATTGTAGTTGGTGCTGAGATATTCAGATGCGTTTGTTTATTGAGCGTTTCATTGCAGCGTCAATGTTGCTGTGTATTCTTTTCCGCTCTCATTTTGCAATACCAAAACGACAATTTCACCCGGCGATTTATTCATGGCTTTTTTAGCAACAGAAGCCTTGCAACCCGGAATGGCACAATCTCCTATTTTAAGAACACGATGACCTTCAAGAATACCTGCCTTTTCCGCAGCGGAGTCTTCTTCGACGTTTGCCACCATTGCACTATCTATTTTTGGACTAAACATCCCATTTATTTCTAGATTCAGTTTTAGGCCCGCCTTACCTCTTTCGCCAGAATGAGCGAAACTCGCTATGACTATCAGCCCAAGAAGAACAATTCTGAATCCATAAATTATTTTGAAAAACTTTTTCATTTACGTTTGATTTAATCCCAGCTCTTTTTGTAATTTTTTAGTTAAACCTAGCGACACGATTCGATGAGATTCCTTTATGTAGTACTTGAGTTCATTCTCTCGGTCTTTAGAGGTATCGATTTGCTGAATCCATTTCATATTCCTGGATGCCAGATAAGGGGCGGGCTTAAAACCAGGCTGCTCTTTTAACACATTAAAATTATTGTCTGAAACTTTAAAGGAAACTGCCAATTCATCTGATTTTGACCACCCGCCTATCGCAAAAACCTTTCCACCCACTTTCCATACATGCGCCCCACCCCATTGAACCACATGCGAAACAGCAGGTAAGGTTTGGCAAAATTTATTGTATTGACCCAAATTCATTGAGAAATATTTTACTCGATCCAAAAAATTAACACCCGGTTAATTTGAAAGGCAGATTCAGATATTTCAACTTATATTCTTTGGCACCTCTTACCAAAGTGATCTTAAGCCTTTGCTCAAACGTATAAGTACTTGAATTAGCAGGTTTTAGTTCGAAGAGAATAAAGAATATGGGTAGCGATGTAGCTTTCACATTTCAGCGACATTTTTGCCACATTGGCCTTGCTAAGCTCCCAGCGTTTAATCGAATACCTACGACCAATTTTTGGAGAATAGTATTATGAGCAGGCAATTGAGACGGGTATCCAGGTTGACTTCGTCGGCCCTCATAATCGGCTTTTCACTTTTTGGCTTTTCACTCTTTGCCCATGCAGCCGAGGCGCCCGGTGCTCTGACTTTCGTAGTCAAAGATCAAACTACTGACCGACCACTGCCCTTCGCGCAAATCACGATCAGGGAACGGGAAACGGATTCCACGAGATCACTAGAAACCGACGCACAAGGTCGCATTGTCATCGAGCAACTCGACCCCGGTCTTTATTCGGTTAACGTAAGCAAAAGCGGGTTCGCTTCATCCTATCAGCCAAGCGTACGTGTGGTTACACGCAAAAATATCAAAATTGAATTCGAACTTTTAGAGCAGCCTGAGGCCATTGAGGAAGTATTGGTTCTCGGACAGAAAGTTGAAGCAATTGCATCAGTTAACGGCACTTATCTCGATAGAGAAGCCTTACGCAGCGCCGTTGGTGGCGGTGCAGATCCACTTCTCGCACTGGACGGTTTACCAGGCCTGGCGTCCTCCAGTGAATTCGCGAGCTTTAGCGTACGTGGCCGTGGACCAAGAGATAATTTGTTATTCGTTGATGATTTTCCCTTTGATAAAGCGGTGCACTTTGATGCGACAGTGGGCGAAGACGAAGATGTCGGTGGCGGCGGTCGTTTCTCGATATTCGCGCCGAACGTTATCAGTGGTGCAGAGTTCTCACCAGGTGGCTGGGGTTCGGCTTATGGCGGCCGGGCAGCATCGCTACTCAAATTGAAAGTCGCCGATGGCAACCCAAGCCCTTCAGCAAGTCTGCGCTACGACCTTGCGGGCTACGAAGTGGGTTACGACGGCCCGACCGGTCTTACTGAAGACTCAACGATGCTCTTTACTGCCCGGCAACTGGATTTCGGTGCGTTGTTTGAAGATATCGAAGAGCTGGATATTGGGGAGCCCGTGTTAAGAGACATCATCTTGAAGTCGGTCATACCCATTAACCCGAACCACACCTTCGAAATTCTGCTGATGGATACACACGAAGACTTTACTCGCGGCGTCACTCACGTGGCCGAGTCGATCAATTTCGAAGACACTTCGCTACAAGACTCTGTGCAAGATAGTGATTTGTACGGCCTGACTTTGCGATCATTGATTGGTGAAAAAGCTGTCTGGACCAACAAACTTTACTACCGCGCAAGCGACAAAATCAGTTCAGAAGGTGAAGCATTTCCTGATCTCGTACCTGAAGGCTCGCCGGCGTCCAGTTATCCGGTGCGTGAAAACATTATTACCATCGGTGAAGATGAGACAGAGATCGGCTGGCGAAGCGACTTCGAGACCGTGAATCAATGGGGCGTGTTCAGTACCGGTATTCGAGTAACCCAAATTGAACTGAACTACGACACCTTCCTGGATGGCGATTGGAACCAATATATTTACGACCAGGATGATTTTAGACCGGACCCGAATCAGTATTACGTTGTGCTGACTCCTGAGAACATCAACTCTTCACTCAATCAGAAAGAAACAAGCTACGCAGCTTATGTAGATCAGGTTTTTGAACAGGGCGATTGGGAATTACGCACAGGCCTGCGCTTCGAAGAGGACGGTTTTGCTGACCAAAGCTTCGCGTCGCCCCGGTTCAGTTTTAATTGGCGACCCAGTGAAACGTTTAGATATTTTGCAACCGCAGGGCTCTTTCATCAGTCGCCTCGGTATTTAGACCTTGCCGCGAACGAATCGAACAAGCTTGAGAATGAAGAAATCACGCACAGTAGTGTCGGTTTTGAATATTTCCCAAACAACAACTGGTCGGTGTTGGTTGAATCCTATTATCAAATCCTCGACAACCTGGTGGTAGACCTTGATCGAGCAAGCGGAACGTTTGCAAACCTTGGTGACGGCTCATCCTACGGTGTCGATATCGTGACTACCGGTACAATTCGCGAAGGTCTATACACCACAGCAACCTACTCCTATAACGATGCTGTAGTCGACCGCAAGGACGGTCGCGGTGAGGTAGCCGCTGATTTCAACCGCGAACATGTTGCTACCCTCGGCTTGACCTGGGAAATCAGCGACCGCTGGAAGGTCGCCGGGCGCTACAAATATTTGTCCGGCAGACCCGATGACAACTTTATTGTTCACTCAGACGTGTTAGGTCCAGGACAACCATTACGCTACTCGAAAGAAATCACTGAGCGCAATGTCGGTCGCAAAAGTGGTTCCGGTTCGTTGAACGTTCGCGTTGACTATCGACGCGCAATTGGCCCTATCGATATAACAGCCTTTCTCGATGTCATCAACGTAACCGCAGCCTCATCGAGCGACGACACCGAGTTTGATTACCGCCGAGGTATTGAAGTGGAAGACGATAGTGAAGCCGAGCCACTTATTGGTCTGCGAATGGATTATGCTTGGTAATGGGCCTGGTAAGAGAAGCAGTAAATGGTAAACGCGCATGGTGCGACGCCGATTAGAGTGTTGATTGTTGAAGATAACCGCGACATTTGCGAGAACATTGCCGCGTATCTTGAAAAGCACAACTATGTTATGGATTTTGCCTATGACGGTATCAGCGCGATGCATCTGGCGTTGACGAATCCCTTCGACATTATTGTTTTGGATGTGATGCTCCCAGGGATGGATGGCCTAAGTTTCTGTCAAAAATTGCGAGCCGACGCCGAAGTAGAAACACCCGTACTTATGTTAACGGCGAGAGACACGCTTGACGATAAACTTCAGGGCTTCGAGGCGGGGGCCGATGACTATCTAGTTAAACCCTTCGCATTACAAGAACTGCATGCTCGACTGCAAGCGCTGTACAAACGTCGTCACGGAAAAGCCGACAAGCTGTTGATCGGTCCTTTGATCGCCCGCTAATTCATACGGTGCATCGCATCGGTTACCGAATTTCAGAGGACACTTAATAAAGGGGACGCAATAATGTACAAGCACAGCTTGCGCAAGCGTGTCGCATTTGCATTTGCGATGTGTGTTGCGGTGCTCAGCGTCGCCTGGGGATTCGCATTTTATGCCGCGATGAGGATGAGCGAAGACCGTGTGTTAACGCATCAGCTACAGCTCGCCGCTGAAAGTTATCCCGCTCTAACAACAAACCTTCGAGCTTACGAAGATATAACGAGCTTGCCGGAATCGCTAAGGGAATGGGCGCAGACAAACCCCGGTGAAGGCTTGTACGAATTCAATGCCGAAGAGTTGCATGTGGCAGTGCTATCTACCGAAAATAAAATGCCAGCTACCAAAAATGGAAAGCACAACGCATTTGTGGTTTTCGACGTTGCCGGGATTGAGGCAGCATCCTCAGAGGATTGGTGGTGGCTGCTCGTTATCACCGGTGTTGTCGGTACCCTCGATACGCTAGGTTTTGGTCTGGGCGTTTTGGTGATGCGCAGAGCTGTCGCACCCGTCGCACAACTTGCCAAAGTGGTCGCAGACATCAACCTGGAAAAATTATCGGCCGAAGATTATAAACGGGTAGAGTCCAGTCAATTTGGCGATGATGAAGTTGGCCTGCTCGCAGGCACCATTGAAAAAACGCTTGAGCGTATCAGCGCATTTGTTGAGCGAGAGCGATACTTTACCAGTTCAGCCAGTCATGAATTGCGAACGCCAATCACAGTGATAACAGGTGCACTCGAACTGCTGGAACAAAGTGATCTGTCAGCTACTGATGTGAAAGCCCTCGATCGAGTGAGGCGCGCAACCCTCGACATGAAAACCACGATTGAAATGTTCCTGTGTCTCGCGCGCGAAACTGACGACGGCTTGTATGACGAGCAGTTTTTAGTGATGCCGCTGGTAAACCAGGCAATAGATCAGCAACGCTACCTGATCAGCGGCAAATTCATTGATGTTGATATCGAAGAACTCGCCTTAGCGAAAGTCTGCGGACACCCCCAGGCTTTTTCTATCGCAGTCAATAATCTGGTGCGAAATGCATTCGAGCACACGCTCGAGGGGCAAGGACCAATTACGATTCGCATCAAAGAGCACGAACTATTGGTCACCAATCAGGTGAGCAATGAAACTGATGAGGAGCATACGCCGAGCGACGCGTCGTCACACGGCTATGGCCTGGGTTTGGGTATCGTTCAACGGCTGTGTGAACGCAATCACTGGTCCTTTTCACTTCACACTGATAAGCCGCGTGTAGTCGCCCGTCTTTCGTGGTGACGATGGCAGACCTCCGTGCTCATTTTTATAGTTACCGTGAAATGCAGATAACCTGAAGATACAAATATTTGATTTGAGTAAACCCTAGATTAATTTAAATTGTTGAATTTTACTTTTCAAATCTGAAGATAGCTGCTGTAAAGTAGCTGCATTTTGTGATGCGGACTGAGCCTCTGCTAAAAATTTACTGGCTCCCATTTCGATACTCGAAGCATTACGACTTATCTCTTCAGTAACCATAGACTGCTGCTCAGCGGCAGTCGCAGTCCGGATCCCCATATCACTGATATTCTGTATTGCATCAGCAATGCGATTAAAACTCGTCGAAGCATTACCAGCTTCCCGGACACTATTCTCACTCATCTCAAAACAATCTTTCATTGTAGTGACTGCAGATTCCGCAGTGACCTGCAGTTTACTTATCATTGAAGAAATTTCCTCGGTGGATTGATGTGTCAGTTGAGACAAACTTCTCACTTCGTCTGCCACAACGGCGAAGCCTCTTCCTTGTTCACCTGCTCTTGCAGCTTCAATAGCTGCATTAAGTGCTAGCAAGTTCGTCTGCTCCGATATCCCCCGAATAGTGGCGACTATCGAGCTAATTTGTTGACTGCCTCGTTCCAGCTCAGATAGGACATTGGTAGCATTTTTAACACGATGCGAAAGCTCTGCTGTTGTTTTTTCAAAGCTAGATACATACCCCCCACCCTCCTGACTCAGCATAACGGTACTCTCTAATTCTCCTGAAGCAGTTTCAGCGTTATAGGCAATTTCTTTTGTTGTTGCTGCCATCTGTGTGGCCCCAGTTGATAAACTCGCTATTGCTTGCTGTTGCTTTTCCGCTTGTTCTGTACCGACCATAGCTTGATTGTGACTTTTTTCAGCCTGCACACTTAATTTTGTGGCAATCTCGTTAACCACACTGAGGGTTTGGTTTAGTCTTTCAAATAAGCCATTAACCGTAGTGGTTAAGGACGTGGGCTGGTGAGTTTTAACACGCTGTGTAAGATCGCCTTTTGCCCCTTCTTCGACCAAACCAATAACTTGAGTCGAGGCTAAAAAGCGAGTATTGCCCTCATGAATATAGTAAGTAGCGACAATCGCACCAAGAACTGCATACACAAGGTGATAAATAAGCGGAGCCCACAACCCGAGAGAAGTTTGATCACCCCAGGAAAATATTTTTAATGGCTGCCCCCAAAATTCATAACCGATAGCCTGACAATAGGTGAATAAAAGATGATGCACCAGAGTCACAACAATAAGGACAGCCAAGGGTAGAATATCTCGGTAACGTATCAAAATAGTAAAGTTGAGAAAGAAAATAAAGTGCCCCTCACCCAGCCCATTAGTCTGTTGAATACTAATCACCATCATTGCGGTTAATCCAACCGCCATAATTACTCGCGACATCCAAGTACCGGCAATAGTTTTATAAGCCAAAAAGCAAATAGCAAAAACAAGTCCACCGCCTATCAGTCCAAGCTTAAAATACCCATGCTGCCAGGAGGTGCCTATACTTAACAAAAGAAAATAACCGGCAATGACCAAGAGGACAATTTTATCTGCTGCCTTAAAATCTTCAGCCAAACAATTTTTTACATAAGCACTATGATTCTGGTCGTAACACGTAAATAATGCAGTAAACATTGAAAATGTGCTCCTAGAGTAATTCTTTTTCAATCATCTCGGAATCAAATTGGCCGGGATTGTATGATTTAACTAAATACCATTGTTGTTCTGATTTCGTTAATAAATAAGTGCGTCCCCTGTGCTCAATTTTGTCATCAACCTGTTGAAAGTTAAGTCCAAAATCAGCACTGAGTTGCTGCATTTCGGTAAAGGATGGCTTGACTCCTATAAATTTAGGATGAAATAGCTTTGCATAGTTAGCCGCTTGTACCGGACTACTATTTCGATCAATGTCAACAAACACCACTGCGAGCGAATTGTGATTGTCACTCGCCGCAAACGACGCATCTCGCAATACCGCCAGTGATGCCGGGCAAATATCGCTACAACCTGGAAAACCAAAAAAGACAAGTGCGTTTTTAGCGTCAGTACCGGCAAGAAAAGGGACATCGACAGGTTTACTGGTCGACAAAGAAATCGTAGGAATAATAAATGTGAGACTAATAACTAATAAGAGTAAAAAGGCTCCCCAGATATTTTTGATCCCGATATTTTTCATCAGTTTCAATCTAACTTTTCCCTCTATCCATCTAAGGTCTAGCGAAAAGTATAGTTAAAATCCAGAGTAAGAGAGTGAAATTTTTTACCATTCCCTGGTCCCATCATTAGCGCTTTGCTACATGTGTTCAAACCTCAAAAAGTGTTTGTGGCGACAGTACATAAGGCGCGTTGTTGTTATCCCGAAGGTAGCACCTCATCTTGACCTTCTCTACAGCAATATCGATCGGCATGCGGACGCACCACAGAACGAGTTTGCGCACCAGCTGCGCCATTTGCTGCCCAAACCAGTTACGTGGCGCTGCCTGAGAGAAGGAGATTAGTGAACGAAAAAAAGGGTTTGGGAAATGGTGGCCAAACTCAGACTGATTATCTGGAATCATGAATCGCTGATACCTCGGCTGTTTGACTATACACTGCTAGCGGTTTTGCTGCTTTGGTCGTGAAGACGATTTGACGGTCCAATTTATTTCCCTTTCGATTAACATGTAACGATTAGCCGGCCACCGGCAGACCTAACGCCAAGATTAACGCATAAGCATGTTGAATTGCTTACTCAAAAAACTCAACTCGAAGCAAGTACCGCATCAGAGACTAGAGTCTCAACAGGAGCAAATTGTCAAGCTTAGTCCCACCAAAAATACCACACGCTACTTTTTTGTAGAGCTGCGGCCAAATTTGAAATTGATTCGCAGCCTTGGTCAACAATATCGGAACAATAATAGTACTGCTCGAATGCAAGCTGCATAGCTTCCTCTTTGGTTTGGGGTGGTCTCTCTACGTATGCTTCGATAACATCATTTCCCACACCTACAATCTTCGCCCCATATTTCTCTTCCCAATATTTCCATATCGCCATATGCTCTTCGGTACTTGGACAATCATTCCAACCACCGTATTTGAATGAAAGCATAACTTCAGACGAATTAGAGGCATTCACACGGGCTCCGTACACCTTCTTTAGAAGCTCACCTGATAAGATATCCTTATTAAGCATAAAATCCTGCTTTTCTGAAGAGGTATCGGGCCACGTCCCGATTACATCTGAAAAATTCCATCCATCCTCTTCATATTCACTTTTGACTTGCGATTCCTTTTCAGAAAACCATTCATTGACGGAGATAGTTGCTGCGGATTTCCGAGTGGATTCGTCATCAATCTCGTTAAATTCCATACTTTCCTGTAAGTACTCGATACATTCCGATGACCCACACACAATTAATTTTTCGTTTTCGTCACGAGCCTCTACAGCCATATCAAAGGCCTTTTCTGCTTCAATTTCAATAAATTTCACACGAACTCTCCATAGTGAATACATAATGCCTTAAGCAGAGGCTCTGCTTGCGGCACCTTTCTGGTTTAATTTGCTATGAGTACTTTTCTCTGCCCTGGATTTCATGAGTTTTAACAACGAGTAGTGAAAATCTCGAAAGATCAATTCACCCCATATACGTGAATAGACACCAAAATTGGTATTGTCGATTAATTTGGTTTTCAGTGTTAAGACGGTATTGCCAGAGTCGTCTTCCGACAGGTAGTACCCGCCATCTAATGGCGAGAAGTATTTGCCACCGAGTTTCACGTGCTTATCTAATGCGTGATCTGGAATTGCTTCCGGATCGATATCGAAAGAGTAAGTCATTTTCTTGTTAGGCTCCCAAGAAGTGATAACTTCCCTGAATAAAACACCCTTTTCCCATTCGCTAGTTCTTACAGCGCCAACTCCGTCTGCATTCATGCTGGCTTTAATCGGTCTTGGAACACCGATCAATGAGGTAAGCGTTATATCAAGCTCTTCTGGCTGAATTAAATCAACCTCTCCGAGCTGCTGCCAAACCACGCTTGGTGAAGCATGAATAGTAATGTTATTTTCAACAGTGTAGGTTTTGGATAGCTCCAAAAAGTTGACTTCAATTGGCGCAACCAAAATGGGTAATATCATCACCGACATTAATGTAGTGTTTCTTTTTCTTGCGTAGAGTCGATTGACATACCCCGCTGTAACACCACCCAAACTTGAAAATAACATGAAAGCGGGCAATGCCATTGCAACGCATATGCTTCCCTCTAACAGAGTTACTACAGTAACCAATAGGAAAAAGAAAATAGGCTGCCACGATATTACAATCATTTTCCCTACGGAGAGATCAGGACGAACCCTACATTCAAAGTGTATACGTATAAACCCGATTACAAACGGCACAAAAAACATAAACGAGACTGTTACCAACCCTCCAACATCTCGAAGGGCTTCAACTTCCCACAAAATCCTAAGCGATAGCCCGTAAAGAACGCCGAGAATAATGCCTATATATTTTGGATTTTTTGGATTCATGTTCGAAGCTGCTAACGCCTCTGTTCTGGTGGGAAATTATATTGGTGTGGCTTTTGCGCTTTTGGGTTAAAGGGGACAGATCTATTTTTAAGTGAACAGAAAACAGGAAAATAAATCTGCCCCCTTTAATTGTAGTGTTATTTGTTACAGCGCCGAATAATATTTAGCTGCAACCTCTTGTATATTTGGCCTTATTTCAATTTCTCCATTGGTATCTACTACAGGTAAATTGTACCTTTTAGTCGATATCCCACTAGCTTTCATTCTCTTATGCAATAACGTTGCAACTTCACTTTTATCAACAATGAAATATTCATAAGGAATGTTTTCTTGCTTTAATTCCTTAATCAACTTTTGTGTCCATCCACAAGAATCACGACCATAAACAGCCACATAGGGCGTACCAAATAATGGTTCTGGTAGAGGCTTAAATTTCTGCCACGCTTGGTAGGCCCCATACGCCACTATCAAGATTAAGATAGTATTTTTCATATTTTTCTAATTAGCTATAACACCTTGCTCATTTGCGCAGCGGTTGTAGTGGATTTTTGTGCAACAATGAGCGCAGCGAATGCACAAAAGGAGCATAGACCTCAGCGTCAAATGGAGCAATTTGTTAACTCAGGCATTACCTGCATACTTTAGCCATGTAGTGCCAAGAACGATAGACTCGAACTTGATTCCCTTTTCCGTAGTTTCCATTTCATAAGGCGGATCAACTGCTGTACTTGAAACTTTTTCTCCGGTTTGAGAATAAAGAAAGCATTCTAGCTCACCAGTTTCTAATACGTAATTTTTGTGATTTTCTAAGCCCCAGAAAAGACATACGTCATTAGATCCCAACACTTTGTTTGTCTTGGTACAAACCCGAGCACTGATAGACCCACAACCAATAAATAACACACCAGTTTCAGGCACATATAGTATTTCTTGTGAAACTCCAACAGGGTGAGAATCCCAATATACAAAAATAGTCAGATAATCGTTAAAGACAATGGTAGACAAAGTGTTGTTATCTGCGCTACCAGACTCGATAAATACTTCTTTATCTCGGCACCAGCTTGGGTCCGAACACTCTTCATGTCCGATCTTAATTTCTGCATCGTTAATTGTGACTTTGCTCGATATCATCATGGATGGTTAACAACATTATTAGATTGCAAAACGCCGTGTTTAATCCGAGATTTTGCCTGTTTAATACCTAAGGCAGTTATACCACATCCCCGTAAAGCCACAACCCTCAAGGCCTACAGGCTGGCTATTTTTTATACTCGGACATAAATGGCAAATGTTTTTTAGCTGCACTTAGACGGCTTTTAGTGCCATTTGAAATATTTATTTTTATTTTAAGTTCCAATTGAGGTAAGCCATTGATTCCGGCTTTACCGTATTTATCAATGTAAATATTTCACTTCATTCTTTGCGCAAATGGACTAAGCTTAAACTCATTGCGCGGATGCTATAAAAATAACATGTTCGCGATTGGGGATGCAGTATGGCTAATAAAGTTGTTCTTCTCGTTCATGGTATGGGCACCCACAAAAAGGGCGAGATAATTAAAAATTTTAAATCAGGACTTGGCGACAGGGCTAAAAGTTTTGGTTTGGATTCAAGTACGCTTCTGAAGAAGGTTGATTACAAAGAATACAACTTCAGCGAAAAGTTTGATGCAATTCGTAAACAGTTCGCGGAGAACGCCCAGGCACGTGCAAAAGGGTTTAAATATTTGGGCACGCAAGGTTTTGCTGAAAGCCTGGTCACCCAGTTAACCAACTTCGAAGCAAAGTTCGGCAAGGATCAGTTCTTTTACACGCATTGGCTTGATGTGGTTCTCTACGGAACGATGTATTTCGGCGAGAAGTTACGGGTTGAATTTATTACTGAGTTTGACAAGTTACGCAAGAAATATGGCCATGCGAATATTCATATCGTCTGCCATTCACTCGGCACTGCATTGGTTCACGATGCCTTGGCCAAATATTATCGGCTCCACCCTGACCCTTTTGATGATATTCCCGATGTGAAAGCCGGTGATTTTAATATCGCTTCGCTGTGGACTTTTGCCAATGTTTCTCGCCTGGTAAATTTACTGAATGATTTAACTGACCCTTACCAGTCTACAGTCAAAACGGGTGACGAAGGCTGCACCATGCAATTTTTCAATGTAAGGCACCGCTACGACCCCTTCACCTGGTTCAAAACTTACAAGAAAACCATGCCTGACGGATCGAATTATACGTTCAAGACCATACGCAAGGTTAACACCCACGATTTTTATGAGTACATCACCGAACCCACAGTCGCAAGTTCTTTGTTAAGCGTTATTTATGATGCGGCGGTGAGTGACCAACATTTTGAGGAAGGCAAAGTGGATTACAATAAGAAAACTCTAAGCACTCAAGTTAAAGATTTAAAAGACACTGTAGATGAAGCCGCTAATGATGTTGCTGATGCATCATTGGGTGATGCGATTACCAAGTTTATTGAAATCAAAAGGAAAATCGAAGACCTTAAAAAACAGTTTGATTTAGAGGACTTTTAATTTAGAGGACTCTTGATTTAGAAGAATATGACCAGGATGAAACCCATGCAGTTATTTAAAAGCTCTTTTTCCTTGCTACTTGTTCTGTTTCTTTTTGGAAGCTTCACCACCACCGTTTATGGCGACGATCAAAACTCGGGCAAGCGCAGCACAATAGATTGTAGCGTTAGTGATTATTCGGGAAAAAACTTCAAACTTCTGTTCCAGGAAGCGAAAAATACTTCCGACAAACTGTGTAGCGAATTCAATCTCTATATCAAAGAGAAAGAATTTGATGAAAAATCTATTGCACGCGAACTTCAGACGTTTACTGACAATGCGCTTGCACATTACCAGGCAATTGGGCTGAACGACAAAATAGACCTGAGCTCGCAGTTCAATCAAGTGAGCAATCACTTTTCGGCTTTCACACTGCGCGATATGGCGATGCCCGAGCTGCGAACACTTGCTGGCTCTCGCATGGGAGATAGCCGCGATCGTATCCAGTTTACGGCCATCGGCATGAACCCGGTAAACTACAGCAATGATGCACCCTGCGTTTCTTCAAGCCAGGAAGATTGTAAAACGCTAATAAATGAATATAGCGAAGCGTTTAATGCTTACCGTTCAGCCTACAATAGCCTTTACGATAACGAAGCACTCTTAAAGCATTTAAACAAAGAGTGGGACCGCTTTTTAGAAGCCAGTAAATCGCAAACTGCTTTGGAAGTGTTGTTAACTACCTACGCCAATGGCAAGCATTTTAAGAAAAATCATCTTGTTGGCCCGCCGCCTTTTCAAATCATCGCATTGCACCCCGATTTGGTTTACAACAAACTCGAAAATGGCGAAGACGGCAACGCCACTGAATTTGGAATGGCCATTGAGTGGATTGGTATTAATTTTTGGGATTGGAAAGTGCCCCTGGGGCTTTCTGTCGCGTCGGTATACGTTGATCGCGCCGGTGTAAAAGATGTGGGTAAAGGTTTTCAAATACACATTAACAATAAATACACCATCGGCTGGGCTGATCACGACGAGGACGACAGTGTTTACGTAACGCTGGATTTGTTAAAACTGGTACAGAACAAGAAAGCGCAATACGAAAAGTATCATTCACTCTATTTTGATTAGGGAAAACGCTAAGCGTTCTTGAACAATTTGCTTTTTAGTTCGCGAGGCATCAGTTTTACCAATGGCAACAAGCGACTCGCTGCCGCGGTTATTTCCTTCGGTGTTAACTCGCGCCCGTTTTCAGAGAGAATATCCAGAAGATTATCAATAGAAACACTGGCGGGCGCTTTTTCGGGCTGGTTACCTTCCAGTTTTAGCAATTGCACTTCACCCGGACCAAGGGATTTTGCATTGGCAAGTGCCTTGTTTGCGGTTTTCAGTAAATCTTTTGCACTGCAAGCCGCACCTTTCGGCACTGCTGCAATTCCCACAGACATGCTTAAATTAATTTTTTCAGCGCCGAGACTGATATTGTACGTTTTAATGTGTTCGCACAAGCGTTTGGCGAGCATCACCACGCCTTCGGTTTTGGCCATGGGCAAAATGGTTAGAAATTTTGCAACATCGTAGCGACCAAAACTGTCCTCCCGGCGAATCGCCGAACCCAAGACTTTGGAGACATTTTGAATAATTTTGTCCGCACCACGCTGGCCTGCTTTTTTGAATAGTTCCTGGAAGTTATCCAGCTCAAAAACCACAAGGGCCATGTTTTGTTGGTGACGATTAACAAAGGAAATGTCTTTCTCAAGTTTTTCGTTAAGGCCTTTTTTATTTAGAGTGCCCGTGAGCACATCAACATCCACTTTTTCTTGCAGGCTGGCCTTGGTGCGCTGGTAACTCGCATGCGCTTCAATCCGTGCAGTGATTTCTATGGAATTAAAAGGTTTGGTAACAAAATCTGTCGCACCAATATCAAAGACTTTTTTCTTAACCTCCTCCTCTTCTGCGGCAGCGGTAATCACAATTACCGGCAAATTACGCAACTCATCAATAGGAGATTGTCTAAGTTTTTCTATGAACTGGTATCCATCGAGATTGGGCATGCCCAAGTCGGTTAAAACCACTTGAATACTGTGGTCTTTGGCCAGTATATCCAGGGCCTCGACCCCATCTTTGGCCACCACCACCTCAAACTTGCCTTTTAGAATCTTAACCGCAGCGAGCCGAATGACTTTGGAGTCGTCAGCGACCAGAATACGCGGAAGCGCCTTATCCTCGGCCTTGTCCTCAGCGTTAGCATCTGCGCCGGGTTCAGGTTTGGCTTGTGGGGCTGGACACATAGGGCATTCACCTTGAAGTTATCGCCCAAGTATTGTTTATACAAATGCCAATTGGTAATGATGTCCGATGAAATGTCGAATTTGGGGGCTATATTGCCCTGTTTGGCTGTGCCATTGGAGGCTGAACGAACAAGCAAGTTAGAGTAGCTGGTTAGCTGACGTATTTACTCGATATTTCGCGCTTGCTCCAGCTCAACGCGCGCGCTATATCGACATGCAGCGCTACATCGTAGCGATTACTCATCACCGCATGGCACACACATCAATCGCATAGATATAAGAAAGGAATTTAAGGCGAGACACAATCCATTGCTTGCGATGATCAAAGTTCTCACCTGTTAAATGATCCTCGCCACACAAATAGGCTCGGCGAACACAAAGCACGTAACAGTGATAAAAGGGCGTCGTGGTTGCTTGGTTTAGTGGAAAGGAAAAGGTCTATCAAATATATGGGTGTCCTATTATACCTATAAAACGGAGGCCCAAAGACTATCCTCTACTAACTGTTCCCAGAGAGCAGGCAAGAGAAAAAGTAAAAAGATATGGTCATCCAAAGAAGCTTAAGTAAGTGGCATTCGTGTCTGACCCCTTGATTTTCCATATTTACTTAATATATCTAGTTTATTCGAGTTGACTTGTCCTGACAAAGCCAACTCGTGACTTTAAAAAGAACTTAGGGAAATACACCCAATACAAGTGCTCTTCTCTTGAATCCCTCTTAAATTCAAAAACCAATTGGCTACCACTATCGGAAATAACCACACTATAAGTATCGGTAGGCCTAGAGCCTGCTTTCACTTTGGAATAATTAAACCTTTTAAAATCAATTATAAAATTTGTTTTTGCAGCGCCTTCAATCTCAGCCCCATTAACAGACACAACTACCGATTCAGAATCCAAGATATTTTCTGCTGAACCTAATACAATCACAGACATTAACTTCAAAGAAATGAGTGCAAATACTACATATATAAAAACAGGAATAAGCTTCTTCATTTTCGCCAATACATTATTCTGCTCTTGGTTGTTCCGAAAAGTCGATAACATCATTCTCAAAATATAAATGAACACGTATATAAAAACTGTAAACAAAGAAACCACTATCAATGGGGATAAAAACGACAATACGCTTATTAACACAGTTTTACTATCCTTCCGTCAAAAACTCTCATCAAATCAAACTGACCATAAAATAATCATTCTTTCCTAGTTACAACTACCTTTTTCTATATCCATCCCAGAGCATATACTTACCACTCCATCACCAATCTCTTTATCACTGGCGATAGTTTTGGCGAATATTGATCGAACACCAAGCTTGTTACAGTCCTAAAGCATCTCCAACTTTCTCTGCAACTTCCGGAAGATTTACAGCGCCAATAGTCTCTGTATTAGTTACTAGGCCGCTACCTCCTACGGGAGAGCCAACACCAATCCCTCCTCCCGTCGCAATACCTCTATAACCCTCTCCCGCCATTACACCACCTTCAACAATAACACCTTCACCACCGTCAATCATTCCTTGAGTGCCAGCACCTTCCAAATCATAAAGAGTGTCAGCGTTTGTTATTTCAATATTTCCAGTAATAGAAACGCCTGGAGTATCTAACCCAGCTCCATGAACAAACTGAAGCCCTAAATTCCCTTTTGTGTCGTACACCAGATTTAAACCAAAAGTTCCACCAAAGATGCCACGTCCGAAATTAAAGTTTATAGAGAGAGCCAGTGTGTCTTCACCATTAGGGTCTATGTTGTTCATCGGATCATTCCCCACATAAGCGTAAAGGTTCATCTGATCTTCATAGCCTATTGGATCCGTTTGCATAAACCTTCCCAACCGAGGATGGTAAAACCGCGCCTTATAATAATACAAGCCCAATTCCGGAAACTCCAACTGCCCCGTATAAGCAAAACGACCAGTATTCCCTTCTCTCGGAATTCCATATGCGTCATAGGCAAACTTCAAGCTCTGCGGCACATTTCCACTGGCATTGGACTGCGCAATAATACTTCCCTGACGGTTGGCATGCAGGAAATACGCATTGCTTAACGCGGTACTTGTACCACTAAATTGCACCCAGGGCTCATCAACCTGATCACCGTGAGCATAGCGTTTTAGTAACGTACCCGTGCTGTTGTACTCCGCAATCAATGCGTCTCCATCATAGAGAAAATAAGTCGTGTTTCCATTAATAGAGGTTTTATTCAAGCGACCGCGTGGGTCGTAGACCAAATCAGCTTGCACCAAACCCGCCGTGCTAACCAAGCGATTTTCGTCGTCGTAGGCGTAATCAATGAGTTCGCCCGCATAAAGCAGATTGCCATTGCCATCATAATCAAAAGCCTGACCATCGACATTAATATAGCGATTGAGCCCATCAACTTGATAATTCTGTGGCGTTGGCTGCTCGCTGTTTTCAAGAAAACGATAATCCGTGCTGCTAAACGTAATCTCCTTGATTTGACTGGCCGGGTTATACAGAAATGTATTGGTTAAATCATCCGTGCTTCCAGGAAAATCCTGTTCGAAAGAAGAGAGTCGCAATGCATTGTCATGTTGATATGTCGTTGACGTAGCGTTACTGCGCGTTAAAGTTCCACGCGCGCCATTATCCTGATAACTAATATTATTTATCAGCGACGTTGACCCCACACTCAAGCTCGTTACTCGATTTAATTTATCAAACCCATAGTTAAAACTGACTAAATCTGGATGGGTTAATGTTTCGCGATTGTTGTGTTTATCGTAAATTGAATTAAGCGTTCGGCTAATACCGTCAATACGATTTGTTGCGCTAACCAAATTACCAAAACCGTCATAGTTTTGAGTATTGCCGTCGCTGTTCGTTGAAGGTGAGCCAAAGCGTGCAAAGGTCTCTAGATCAGCCAGGTTATAGCCATAATAGATATCTTGAATCAGCGTGTTGTCGGTGTAATCTTTTTTGATTAAACGATTGAGCTTATCGTATTCATTGGTAACCGTTATGGCTGAAGCTGAAGTTTCTATACGTTTTCTTTCTGTGATGATATTGCCGTTATCGTCATAGCTGTACTTCACGTAGTCGTCTGTACTGGCCGCACCCGTAACTGTTTTAGATGGGTAAAAACGATGCGTAAGGCGGCCTAGTTCGTCATATTGCTGTAAGGTAACATTGCCATTGGCATCTTCAATTTTTTCTACCAAAAAGGTGTTTTGCTTGTACTCGTAGGTCACATAATCCTGCTCAAGCGTCGTACCATAAGCTTTTTTGATATACTCAACGTTCCCCACTGCATCGTATTTGGTAAGTGTTACGCGGTCGTGTCCATCTTCACCGATTGCACCGGTATCGCATGCTGACGTTTCCAAAATACCGCGCAACCTTTTTGCCTCACATACCAAGCGACCATAATCGTCGTAACTGTATTGGGTGAGTGGGTCGTTAGCAGTGGTTACTTCAGCATCCAGGGAAAGATGAATTCGTTGTGACGCTTTTAGACCTCTATCGTTGTAGCTATACGTTTTTATAACAACAGGCTCAAATGCGGAACCCCATTCTGTCAGAGGATCCACTGTTTCATTTTGCCAGGGGAAAAGCACTCCGACTTCTTCAACAATGACCAATCCTTCATTGTTGTAAGTAAAACGTGTTGCCTGGTGAACACCATTACCATCGGGCGGGCCAATGATTCCCGTTTTTTGTCCAGCCGGGTTATAGCGTGTTGCAGTTTTATAATCAGCAGCTTGCTGTAAAGCAAAGACTGGAAGTACAAATGCCAATAAAGCCAGGGAAACAATTGTTTGAAATATATTTTTCATTTTCATTATTCTCTCTCCCTCGCCTTATTGACACGAACTTAAATTGGCTTTCGGCAATGTTTCACCAATCCGATTTCCATATTGATCATATTCATAACAGGTGCGTCGTGTCTCCAGTGCCCCTGATGAATTTACCGCAGTCACAGCCACCCCCATTACTCGCAAATTATTTGCCTGACTCGAATCTGCAAATTCGTAGACAGTTTTAATTTCATCTGTCGCACCTAACATACAACCTTCGCCTGAATTATGCGGTGCGCCGTTTAAGCAAGCACTTTCTTCCTTCAACATCCAAACCGGATCAGGGGCTTGTACCAAACTACCTGAGTCATCTTTGTAGCGCGCATACAATTGTTCATACTTGTATCGTATTTGCGGTCGCACTGCGCCGGCAGTAGGGGCCGGTTTGGTGATGGTTTCAATGCGGCCTGACTGTGTATGGTAGGTAAAATCGGTCTGGTTTCCGTTTGCATCTTTTATCCAGGCTGCCTGATTACAGGTTTTTGCGTTAACACAGGTTGCAGGAAAACCCGCCTCTATCACGATTTCACTGTTACCACCGTGTAAGATTTTTTTGGTGATATTGCCGCGTGCATCGTATTCAAATTCTGCCCAGGTACCATTATTTTTATAAGTCACACTGTTGACCCTGTTGTAACGATCGCGATCGAGATTCACATTTTTATCCCAAGTACGTACTTGATACATAAAATGGGTTTGCAATTGTGTAAACACTTCGAGGCCGTGATAAACCGATGAACCGTTAATCACTTCTGTTGGCGTAGTACCCGCACCCATATAAACAAGGTCACCAGCCATGTAGTGTTCAGTAGTTGTACCTCGCACAGCTTCCAATAGTGCGCCACGTTCGGAGGATTGCCAGCGAGGCAAATACAAGCCTGGGCCACCGCCCGAGAAGCTGCCTTTGTTGTAGTACTTGTAGGTGATAAAAGGAGTTTTTTCGTGAGCCTGCTTGATTGCTGTAATACGCGGAACAAAATACCGATTGGCTGGTATGTCTGTAGTGTCCCCCGTTGAGGTATCAAAACGTTCGTGATAATAGATCGTTGTACCGCCGCTCGCATCGGTTACCGTGAACTCGGTATCCCCTAAGTACATGGCGGCTGGCATACCATTTGGCCATTGATAACTGGCGGTAGGCCAGGTTTGGGTCGTGTTACATGTTTCCAAGCCTGGATCGCAAACTTCAATCGTATTGTTTAAGGCCTTTACTTCTGAGGGAACAGTTGTTGTCCAGGTTGCAGGGTTTACTTCAACATAAAAACCAGTACCCGTTTCATTTTCGATGCGCGTTTTTTCTGCTTGAAATTGTGCACTAAGCCCTTGCGTATTTTCGTTATAAATATATTTGAGTTGATAGCCTGTATTTGTTCGCACACTTGAAAGCACCGCGCCAGGAAGATAATCAAAATAAATTGTCATCCCGTTTGCATAAACAATTTTTTCTGCTTTTATATGAAGCCGGGTATGTGTGCCCAGGTCACCGGTCGGGTAGTAAAATACTTGCGTGCCATCTGGCCCTGTGTGAACAAATGTTGATAGGTCGCTTCGATATTCAAGGGAATGCCTAGGATCTCGCTCTGCCGTGTAACTTCCGTCACCGTTTATATAGGTACCGTTTCCATCAACATAAAAATCTGTACTGCCGCTGCCAAAATAAGCGCTGATTTTCCATCTTGATTCCTCTGAAGGCAGCGTTATATCGTTTTTAGGGTAATCCTGGTCGTGCCGCATTGGCATTTCAACGGTACGCAAGCCCGCAAAAAAGCTATCGCGTGGGCCCCACTGTGACATGTAATTTACAAACTCGCTGCCATCGGTGGATATGGAATGCGTTAAACCTAAATCACCGCCAATGGACACATCTGTTAAAGACGGTGAAAGTTGCCCCGACGCCATATTCACCTGATTGTGATCTGTTAAATTATATTCAGGTGCAGGAATTAAATTACCCTGGGCTTGCACTAATGAAGAAAAAACCAAAACTAAAACCAATGAAAACACTTGAGAAGTTTCATTGACTGAAATCTTTGCTTTACTCATTAACCGTGCACATTGAAACAGTGTTTTCTTAGTCAATTTCACATTCTCCATTACGCTTTCACCACATTTCTTTAACAAATCAACTTTTATTTTATTTTTCTGCTTCAAAATATTATTCATCTTCGGTCACCGTTGTTCTGTTCCCAGCGGGATCGTAATTGTAATTTTTGTCGCCGTTAATCGAGTCTTCTACTACTCTCAATCTGCCTAATTCATCGTATCGATATCTCACCACCGCATCAGATCTCACTTTAAAAGTGAATTCGGACGAGTAATTTGAACAACCCGCTGCATTACACGCTTTAGCTCTAAATCGATACTCATCTTCGTCCAA
This sequence comes from Cellvibrionaceae bacterium, assembly GCA_050299435.1. Lineage (GTDB taxonomy): Bacteria > Pseudomonadota > Gammaproteobacteria > Pseudomonadales > Cellvibrionaceae > 1162T-S-0a-05. The sequence continues at coordinate 22,688 of JBNKVX010000048.1, forward strand.
AGCACCTATATTCTTTGAGTTACTGGTTGATGAAGTTGCCGAGGGCCAGGCACCGTTGACAGTTGTGTATTGCCATTGATAAGAGTCGGCCCCAGACACCACACTACTCGTTAGAGTTATGTCTGACTGTATTTTTGGTTCCTCTGGCTGAACACTCAAACCACTTGGAATTCCTGGAATAAACAGAACGCTTTTACTCGCTACGTTTGACCAATTTTCACATTCATTAAATTGATTACAGCCAACAACTTCAAACTCCCAGGTTCCTTGTGACAATGTTGGCGGCGTGTAACCTGAATTTACATTCGAAATTGTGGTTTTACTTTGGCCACTCAAGCCATAACGCAATTTGTAAGAAGTTGCTCCGGAAACTGCACTCCAGCTCACACTGATTACACCGTTTGTATCGTAGGTGCCTTCACTGTTCCCCAAGCTGAGGTTCCCAACTTTTGGTGGTGGAGGGAAATCGACAGTCACATTTACTGTCGGTCCGTTTAAGCAAGTTCCCGTTCCTGGATTGGGTTGCGTGCCTGGAGAATAAAAGGAAGTATTAATACAGGCTCTTGTGTAGTAAGTCCAGGTTCCTTGAGTTGCCTTCGTCCTGCTCAGTGGATAAATATATTCATTGGTAGTACCAGTTGAAGACTTTGTATAAACGGGAATTGGAGTTCCATCCTCATAGACCCAATAATGGATTTCGGTATTTGCATCCACGCCATTTATTTTTGCAGAGCCCCAATTTAAGGAATAATTGCCATTTGTGGATGTTGTGACTGAAGCATTGAGTGGGGGAACAATATTTTTTTCAACCGTTACAGTTTTTGTCGAGGAATAGCTACTGCAAATTCCTCCACTTCGACAAGCACGAACCTGGTAAGAATAAGACCCATCTGAATTTTTAGTAAAAGATTTACTCGTTCCCGATTGCGAATTGGCGCCGGACCAGCTACCACTGCCAATTTTTTCACGCCACTCGTAGGAATTCACCACGCCGCTCGGTTGCGACCAACTGATTGAAAAGGTGCCGTCGTAACTTTGCGTCTCTGAAATCGAAAAGCTTGCAGGTACGCCCGGTGGCAAGCGCACTTCTTTTGACACCTTGTTGGACCACGAGCCGCATTCGTTTGCCGTGTTACAAGCCTGCACTTCAAATTCCCATACACCATCGGTGAGACTTGAGCGTGTATGCCCCGAGCTCACGTTATTCACGGTAGTTTTAGTACTGCCGGTTTTTCCATAGCGCAATTTGTAACTGCTTGCATAACTTACGCCGGACCAACTTACACTGATGGAACCGTTTGTGTCATAAGTTCCTTCACTGTTACCCAAAGTAAGCGTGCCCACTTTGGCCGGTGTGGGGAAATCAACAACCGTGGATTTTTGACTCGCAAACCCACTGCAAATGCCACCCGAGCGACAAGCTCGAACCTGGTAATAATAGGTATTTTGCGCTGTTTTAGAGAATGACTTGCTGCGGTTACTTGACGATTGGGAAGTCACACCTGACCAACCACCACTGCCAATTTTTTCTCGCCATTCGTAAGTATTCACCACTCCACTCGCCGCACTCCAGTTGATGCTATAGGTTCCATCATTACTTGGATTTTCACTCACGGAAAACCCGGGGGGCACACCTGGAATGAGTCGCACTTCCTTGCTCGCTTTATTTGACCATGCTCCACATTCACTCACTAAATTACAGGCGCGGACTTCAAATTCCCACACACCATCACTCAGGCCCGAACGAGAATAGCCTGAAGTCACGTTGCTGACAGTGGATTTAGTGGTGCCTGTTTTGCCGTAGCGAAATTGATAAGAGGATGCGTTGGATACGCCACTCCAGCTTACTGAAATGGTGCCGTTGGTGTCGTAAGTGCCTTCGCTATTGCCAAGGCTTAATGTGCCTACTTTCGGGGGCGTTGGAAAATCTACAATCGCTGAGGGACTCTGTTTGGGTGAGCCACAACCAGAAGTATTACAAGCTCGCACCTCGTAATACCAGGAGCCTTGCTGAGTTTTATATCGACTGAGTGTTCTTGAGGTACCGTTGTTTGTATAGCCACTCCAAGATCCGGAGTTCAGCTTTTCGCGCCATTCGTATCTTTCAGCATAGGTTGCTGTTCCCCAACTCACTTCAAAATTCCCATCTGTTGTCGTAGAAGGAGTGCGTCCCACATATCCCACCTGCGTTGGCACTGGATCGGGAATATTCACAACTATTGAATCCGGTGTCCCCCACCCAGTCACCATCTCCCCGCCACCATAAGGGTTAGTGCCTCTGCCGCGTGTTCGGTACCAGTAAGTCCTATTTACGGTTTGAGATTGAGGAATATTTTGCGTTGTATTTGAATAAGACCCAACATTTGCCCAAGGCCCACTGCTGCTGTATGCAATTTGCAGGTCGATAGTGGATAGTGGTCCAGAAACGTAATAGATGGTTACATTGTAATTCCCTGTAGTACTCGAACTCGGAACAGAAACTGTCTGCGCAAAGGCACTGCTACCCCACAAGAAAAAACAAAATCCTATTAACTGGCGAATAAATAAATTTTTCATATTTCCGGTCCTTACACACTGTCTTTCAGGCAGTACAAATTATTGCCGCAGCTGAGGTAATTTTTTTCTCGGACCCATTCAGATAATTAGATAAACAACAACGCCCTTTAAATATTTTTTGCTCTGGAGGGCTATATAATAAATAAACGTTTACAAATTAAATTGGTCAGTCCGGTCCTGGTTTTCATTTTTTATTGAGGGAAAATCTGTTGAGAGGCATCCATGTATCAGTGAAGTGGAAACTCACAGCATCCCTGCTTGTCGCCAAAAGTAGCATAACTAATGTATGCGTGACAAGCACTTTGGTCTGCTTTTATCGCCGATTTACCGTAATTTGTTGGCCTTGTTTCTTAAACAAAAGCAATACAGGGTTGAAAATTAAGGAAAAAAAGGATTTTTAGGTTCGCCTGAAAAAATGATAAAACGGCCAGCATTGCTCAGCAGTTCGCGTTGATTTGTGCGCCATATCGTTGTCAGGTAACTCATAAAATGACATGGGTATTAACCCATAAGTTGGCATAAACTGATCAAATCTTCGCCAACTCTAAACGGCACAAGGTGCTTGTAAGCCAACAGTACC
>JBNKVX010000049.1:0-25481 GCA_050299435.1 Cellvibrionaceae bacterium
CTCCTCATTTTCCCCGGGAATAAGCGGAAAACGATATTCGGCACAGTAATGAAGCAGAGTCTCGTATGCTTCCGTCAGTTCATGCATCTGGACTTTTCCAGACTTGTGTCCGGTCTTTTTCCTGACATCCGGATGGTGTTTTTTTGATTTGTCCAGAATATCGAATAAGCGCTAATGCAGTGCGATTGTTTGGCCGTTGGTCCCACTCGGTTACCAAAACATCGTAGGCTTCGGATGTTTTTCCTTCTTTATGTAATAGATTGGCAGTGATGTAGTTTGCAGATGACTCGTCACCCAAAACCCTTAGTTTCTCTGCGCTAATTTTTGCTTTTTCGAGATTGTCGGTGCTCAGGTAAAGTTGAGCGCTTTGCGCGATTAATTTGCTATCTTCCGGAAAAGTTTCGCTTGCTTCCTCCAGAACTGACAATGCTTTATTTTTATTATCCATTTTCAGCTGGGTGGCGGCGGACAAAATCCAGGCTGCGTAATTCTGCTTGTCGATACTTAAACTTTTGTCGAGCTGTTTTTCAGCTTGTTTAAAGTCTTTTTTGTAAATTGAAATCAATGCATTACTGGTCCATGTGCTTGATTTGTTTGGTGCTGAGCTCGCCAATTTATCAGCAAAAAGTTTAGCATCCGATTCTAAATTATTACCTAATAGAGTACGAACGATTGCATATTGTAATTTTGGGATTTCGGGATTGAATTCATATGCCTTCAGTAATGTATCTTTAGCCTCATCGATACGCCCTTCACGAAAATAAAAATCTGCGAGTGTGCCATAAACGCGAGGGCTATTTGGGTCAAGCTCAATTGCTTTTAGCAATGAATTCTCGCCTTCAATTTTCTTATCGTCCATTTCGGTTGCGAGTGCGCCATATATTGCTAAAAGCTTTGGGTTATCTGCCTTGGTGCTAAGCGCCTCCTCAAGAATTGCAAAAGCTTCCAGTTTTTCATTGCTTTTCAATTTGGATAACACTGAAGCCCCCACTAGTAAGGGTGAAGCAGTTTCTGGGTCCACGGCATTGTCAAGAATTGCATTTGCATCTTCGAAATTGCCTTTCTGCAAACTAATTAGGCCAAGCAAGGGTTCAGCGGCAGCACTGTTTGGATGATCAATTTTAAATTGCGCCAATAAATTTTCGACTGTTTCCCACTCGCCCAATTGAATTTGCTCAACAATGTTTTTCAGTGCTTGCTGGGCCTCTTGGTGGCCCGGGTTTGCTTCGGAGAGAAGTTTGTTAAAGGGAACCGCGTCAGCAAAGCGGCCTTGTTGCGTCAATGTTTCAATAAGCAATTGTAAGATTGCTGATTTTTCTGGCAGCATCACATCAGTTTCTTTACTGTTGTGAATGGCTGTCATTAGTAAATTTTCAGCCTCCGCAAAATTGCCTTTCCCAAATTCCAGTCTGGCAAGCATTAATAGGGATCGTGCTGAGGTTGGAAAGTCAGTTTTAATTTTTTCACTGATTGCAGATAAGGTTTTATCGTCACGAGCTTGGGCCGCGAGAATAAATTTACCAATATGAGCCTTTTCATTTTTGGGGTCGGCGGCTAACACTTGGTCAAATAACGACGAGGATAATTCGCGCTTGCCTAAGCCTCCCGCCGCATTGGCTGCATTGACCAGATAATCCACTCTTGTTCTGGATTCATTTGCAACGTCACCAAGAATTTTTTCTGCAGAAGCATACTTTTGTGCCTCAACATACGCTTCGGCGAGTTTGATTCGCAGGGCATCGTTCTTATTTTCAATGCCTTCCAGCAACTGAATGGCATTTCGTGCCTGGCCTATTTTTATATAGAGGTCAGCCAAATGTAGTGCTGCTTTTGCGCTTGCGTGTTTTGCGAGTGAATTGCGCGCTTCCAAAATCGCAGCACGGTATTGGCCCTGGTTACCGTAATTGATGCTGTTGACCAGATGCCTGTCATTCTCTCCATCACTGCCGGATGAGTTTTTTCCGCACGCTGTCAATAAGCCGATAGACAGAATAATGATCAGAGTAGGAAAGAAGCGTAATTGGAATTTTGTTATTTTCATGGTGGTGTCCAGAATTAAGGCGAGTCGCAAAAAAGCTCTAGTTTAAAGGCAGTGCTTGAGGGGTTCAATGTGACTAATTACCTCGTTCTGGTTTAGCCTGCCTTGGACTTAATTTGCCTGATTGAAGTAATTTGAACAGCATGCCATGAGATAAAGCCGTGTAAGTCTACACGACTTTAGGTGGGACTAAGCGAACTAAACTAATTAGTTGCGCGTTCGAAGGCTTCAATTACGATAGATTCGCTCAGTAATTGTGGAAGAATTTCCGCGTCTTTTGTGCTGTCCTTCGAATAGACCAGGTAGAGTGGTACACCACTACGATTATACTTTTTAAGTAAGGCCGAAATGTCAGGGTTGGAATTTGTCCAGTCTCCCACCATAAGAGTCACCCCCAAGTCTTTGGCTCGATTTTCAACATTCTCAGTGAGTGCAACGCGTTCATTAAATTTGCAGGTGATACACCAATCCGCTGTAAGGTCGATAAATACAGCCGCCCCATTGGCGCGCAACTCATCCAGCTTGTCAGGAGAATAGGGAATCCAGGTTTCATTTTCGCCAGCAACTATCCTTCCGGTGGGTTCTTGCTTGGTGCCCACATACGCAGCATAAAGCGCGCCCGCAAGACATAACAAAATACCAGCATTAATTACCCAGTGTAAAAACCCGGGCTTCTTATCCAGGTTGTGCAGCCAGATGGCAAAGGTAAAGAAAAATCCGCCTACCACTACGAGGGTGGCGCCATCACTGTTGGTTTGGTGTCCGAATACCCAAAGTAACCAGATTGCTGTGGCAAACATCGGGAACGCCATAAATTCTTTTAATGTCACCATCCACTGGCCAGGTGCAGGTAATTTTTCTGCGAGCTTGGGGTTATAGCTCAAGATCAAGAAGGGCAGAGCCAAGCCTATTCCCAACAAGACAAATACCAATAAACCTTGATACAAGGGCAGGGTGAGGGCAATGCCCAACGCTGGCGCCATTAAGGGGCCCGTACAGGGGCTAGTAACTAGAGCAGCCAAAACGCCAGTAAAGAATGAGGCGCGAACATCATGACCTGAAGTGAGTTCCTGACCCATTCCCATCCATTGCGTACCAATGTGGAACATCCCGGCCAGACTCAGGCCCATTAGATAAAACAAATAGATCATGAAAATAACAAAGCCAGGCACTTGCATTTGAAAGCCCCAGCCAAGGGCCTGTGCGCTAGCCAGAATTATGATGCCAGCAATGAAAAAAGAAAGTGTCACGCCGCCGGTATAGGCCCATCCATGCACATGTTGTTTATGTGGGTTGAGATGGGCTGAGGCAAAACTGAGCGCTTTCAAAGACAAAACAGGAAAAACACAAGGCATTAAATTGAGGATTAGCCCGCCAAGGAGTGCAAAGAGTAAGACAAGAGCTAAACCAATATCTGACTGTGCCTCAATGACTTCAGTGGGTTCTGAAGGCTCAATATCTGAAGCGGTTGATTGCGCTGAATACTGTGCTGAGGGTGTCTCATCCAGAATGCCTTTTTGCTTTGCTTCAAAATATTGTTTTCGCGGTGGATAGCACAGTCCCGCGTCAGCACAGCCCATAGATTGGACAACGAGTTCATAAGGAGGATCAATTGAGGGCCTCGGCGCTGTTACAACAGTACTCAAATAGTAAACAACCAATTCTTTGTCGAAATATTCGTCATACTTGGTTTTGCCCTCAACAAAATTCAGGCTTAGCTCTTCGCTGGTGCTGGCATTTCGTGCCAAAAGTTTAAATCTTTCCTGATATAGGTAATAACCCGGCGCAATATTCCAGGTCATCTCGATGCCTTCATCACCGAGTTCTACCAAAACCTGATAGGCTTCCTCGACAGGGAGAAATTCGTCGTCATTGCTGAAATCCTGAGCAAAAACATGACCAATAGTCATAACACTCAAAATTAAAAACAAAAATTGCGATGTTATACGTGTCAAAAGGGGACTGGCTGCTGTCAAAATAACTACCTGTAGTATTGTTTTTTTAAAGAGACGCAAATATAAGCCAAAAGGCTTAATAAAATCTTATGTTCTGTATAACACAAACCCGGAAAACCACGAGTAGATATCGCGCTTTCTTACGATCAATTGCGCAATTTTGGACATGTTTGGCTATCTTGATGTGGGTCGCGGCTTGCCAAACGACGCCATTACGAGGGTCCACTACGGCTAAAAAAAGCGGCGAGGCAGCTGACGCTAAGCAAACTTTGGAGCAAGGTGGGGCTCAGGAAGAAACCGGAGCTGTCAATGCGGCATCCAAAGACCTGGAGCCCGCGATCAAGCTAAGTCCTCAGGAAAGTGCTCGCAAAAATCTGGAAGACAAATTTCTAAAAGAGGCTGAAATAGCCTTTCGTGCAGGTAAATTTTTTGAACCCGGTCACGATAATGCCTACGACCGCTTTCAAACAGTCTTGATGCTTAATCCACAGAATTCCCTCGCGCGCTCAGGTGTTCAGGCTATTTTATTAAGCTATAGCGAAGGCATTCGCGATGAGGTTAAAAATGGCAGGGCCGCAAAGGCCGCTTATATGCTGAAGCAGGCCGAATTACGTTTTCCAGCGAACCCCCTGTTAATGGAATTGAAAAAAGAAATTGCTGCATTAAAAATACGAGAGGAAGAAATGTTACTGGCGAACGAGCCAGAGGAAAGTGAGCGCGTAGAGTATCCTCTGCCAACCGGCGCACTATCACGAAGATCTGCCACCGTTGCAGCCTATTTATCTCGTATTGCGCAGCGCCTGAGGGAAACTGATGAGTCTGTGATGATCTATGCCAGAACAGACGCGGAGGGGCGGTGGATTTATGGTCAGCTTAAAGATGCGGTCCCAGGCTACCGCGTGCGCGGAGATATAAGAATTGCGCAATCCCCCAAAATAACCATTCTTCCTCCACTACAATAATAGAGAAGACAATTAATAATACGGAGCCTGCCTACTTGAGTCTCTCCAGAAAATTGATCATTGCCATCAGTGTTTTGTTACTCATTTTGCTCACAGGGAATTTGTGGATTAATTTAAGTAATGCACGCCAGTATTTTGCAGGACAAATGCAAACCCTGACGGAAGATGCCGCGACTTCGCTGGCTTTTAGCTTATCTCGCGTGGATTTGAATAATGACAAGGCCCTGGTTGAATCCATGGTTGATGCGGTATTTGATCGGGGCTATTACCGAAGTGCAGTGGTGACAGATAACCAGCATCAAGTTGTGGTGTCTCGGGTGAGAGAGCTACACATTGATGGTGTACCGCAATGGTTTGTTTCCAATATTTCCATGCCACGATATGCCGGTGTGGCAAACGTCACCTCAGGCTGGTATCAGCGTGGAGAAGTGACCATCATTGCGCATCCTGGATATTTGTACCATGAATTGTGGGGCATTGTTAAAGAGCAGCTGTGGTTTTTCAGTTTTGCGCTGGTTCTTTGTTATGGTTTGATCGGGCTCGGATTAAAACGTTTGTTGTCCCCCTTAACCCGCATCCAAAATCAAGCTGAAGCCATTGGCCGCAAAGAATTTATTGAACAAAGCGAATTGCCGCGCACCCCGGAATTGAGAAATATCATTGTTGCCATGAATAACATGTCTAATAAAGTGCAAGGCATGTTTCAACGACAGGTAGATTTAATAGAAAATTTGCGTCTCGAAGCGAGCATGGATCGGCTGACCAAACTTCCTGTTCGAGAGGAGTTTGATCGTCAACTTGAAACTTGGTTGAAATCACAGCAAGCTGACGCACCAGGAACCATAACACTATTGACAGTTCAGAACCTTGAAAAACTGAATACAGAAGAAAGTAGGGAATCGGCGAATATTTTATTGCAGGGTTTGGCTGATATTGTTCGACAGGTGCTCGGTGAGTGGCCGCGAGCAATTGCATGCAGACGAACAGGCAGTGATTTTTGTGTATTTATTCCAGGCATGTTGATGGCTGAGCTTGAAGGGTTTGTTTCTAGCCTGAACAACCAGGTTAAAGAGCTAACCAATGATTTGCAATTTGCTCAAGCCAACATCTATTTAGCGGGAGCGGGCGCGTCACGGGTCAATAATCCTTCCGTATTATTAAGCGCTGCTGATACGGTTTTACGCAAAACTGTGGAACAGGGCTTACCGAGATGGGGAATAGACAGTGCAGATAACAATTCAGCACTTTGTTTAACTGCGCGGGCCTGGGTAGAGCGAATCAAACAAGTCCAAAATGAAAATACACTTTCTTTTGATACGCAGGCCGTTTTTGACAGGGAGAAGAAAATCTTATCTCACGAAATGTTGGCGAGAATAGTTGAAGAAAAGCAACGGGTGAATGCAGGGTTGTTTTGGCCCATTGCAGAGCGATTTCATTTGGTTGAAGGTCTGGACAAGTTTATGATTCATCAAGCACTGGAATCAATGGAGCACCATCCTGACCTTCGTCTAAGTGCAAATGTTTCTCCCATCTCAGCCAAGAGTCACTCATTTAAAGCCTGGCTTGCGCGCATTCTCGAGGAAAATCCGAGTTCTGAAAGGTTGAGTTTGGAATTTCCTGAACGAGTTCTACAAATGCAGGAAGAGGACTTGATTAAAATTAACAAAATTGCCAAAGCGAATGGAGTGAGAGTTGGGCTCGATCATTTCGGGCTTTTGCCAACGGCTTTAGGTAGCCTGGATAAGCTCGCACTGGACTTTGTAAAAATAGATCAACAATTTATTCACAATGTGCAGCGTCAAAGTGTGTATCTTAAATTGTTGTGTCAGCTCGCAGCTTCAACTGATGTAAAAATTATTGCAGAGGGTATCGAAACAGAAAGCCAGTGGCAGGCTGCGCTGGAAGTAGGTATTGACGGAGGACAGGGGTATTGGTTAGCCAAGCCCAAGCACAATGATTGGGGAAGTACGTGACAATAAAGTTTAAGATTTTGATGGCCTGCATCGTGGCCTGCATGCTCGTAGCTTGCGATAAGCCGGAGAATTTGCCGCCTTTGGAAATCAGCCAGCTGCATATCATGGAGATGCCACCCGGGCAGGGAGTGGCGGCAGCCTATATGATATTAAAAAATAATACAGATAAGACTTTGGTCTTAAATTATGTGCATTCGCCAGTAGCAGCAGATGTGGAAGTACATCGAGTCATATATGATCAAGGTGTCATGCAGATGCGTCAGGTGCATCATCTCAAAATTGATCCTGGTGCCAATATGCAATTTAAACCAGGTGGTTACCATTTGATGTTGATGGGAATTGATGAACCCCTTAAGGTAGGTGATAAGTTTGATATCACTCTTGAATTTGAAGCGGGCTACAAAATTGTTGGTCGCGCTGAAGTAAGATCTCCACATTAGTGGCTAAGTAAACGGAAATCCCATGTTCGGAAGCGTTTTTAGCGGTGTAAAACAAAAGTCTGATGAATTTAAACATTTCGCAGAGACGCGTTGGCGTGATATGCGTAGCGAAGTGGAAGAATCCAATCGTTGGGTGAAGTGGGCACTTATTGTAGTTGCTGCCTATTTGGTATTTTGTGTGTTTCTGGGTATTTACTGGAGTATGAGTGAGCCGGATCTTTTTTCGGTGAGAGAGCAAGCTCTGGTTCAGTTAGAAGGAAAAGAAGAGCAACTGGTGATCGGTGCAGTAACAACAACAACGTTAATACACGTGGTTGACACCATGCTCAACAAACCTGGCGGTTACCTGTCCAACGATGTTACGCCTCCCGGTGTGTGGCTCGATAATATCCCCTCTTGGGAATACGGTGCACTGATTCAATCTCGCGATTTTGCTAAAGCCTTGCGTGAAGCCTTCAGTCTCTCACAATCTCAATCTTTGGCGGACGAAGATCTGGTGCTTGCAGAACCGCGTTTGAACTTTAGAAACGACAGTTGGATATTGCCGGACACTAAAGGGATGTATGAAGAAGGCATAGAATATCTGGACGCGTATCTTGGTCGTTTGGTTGATGAGCAACAACAGCAGGCGCAGTTTTATGCTCGTGCCGATAATTTGCGTTACTGGCTAGCGACTGTGGAGACGCGATTGGGGAATTTGTCGCAGCGTTTGAGTGCGAGTGTCGGCCAAAAACGCATTAATACTGATTTGGCAGGCTCACCAGGCGCCACACAAGCCACGCCCAGCGATTATGAGTTCTACCAAAAAACCCCCTGGAACGAGATAGATAACGTGTTTTACGAGGCGCGCGGCAGTGCGTGGGCGCTAATACATTTTTTACGTGCTATAGAAATTGATTTTGCTGGTGTACTGCAAAAAAAAGAAGCATTGGTAAGTTTGCAGCAAATCATTCGTGAGCTGGAAGCAACTCAGCAAGCGATATACAGCCCTGTTATTTTAAACGGCAGTGGGTTTGGTATTTTAACTAACCACTCTCTGGTCATGGCTTCATATATCTCACGAGCGAATGCGGCAATCATTGATCTTCGAGAACTACTGGCACAAGGTTAAACTGGTGTAGAAGGAATTTGTCGTGCACTTGATATTGGCGGTACTTGGTGGGATTGTGACGCTTTTGTTTATCCTGCATCGTTTGAAAGATCTGGGAATAGATGTAGGTTGGTTGAATCCCTTTCACTGGTATCACAGACAACAGTGGAAAAACAAAGTTTATGCCGATCCCCTGTTCAGTTTAACAAGCCCTCTGGAAGTTGCTGCCGGGATACTTTATACCGCTGCCAAATTGTCAGGCGACTTGTCTTCACAACAAAAAGCACTATTGCTGGATATCTTTGAAAACAAATTTAAATTGTCACCGCAAGAAGCAACACATCTTCTTTCTTCAAATGCATTCTTGATTAAGGATGAAGATAAGGTTAAGGACAATTTAAAAAAATTTATTGCGCCGGCAATTGAGAATTTCAGTGAGGCTCAAAAAGAGTCTACGCTTGAGCTTGCCGATCAGGTTATTTCACTGGAAGAGCGCGTTACGCAGAAGCAGGAAGCGTTTTTGGCGGAACTTAAAGCGCTATTTGCACCGCCAAAACAAACCAATAATAACTGGCAGTGACTTACTTAGGCTTGCAATAAAACCTGGTGCTGCTCGGCGGCTAACCGTGGGCCGTATTGGGACACAACAACGGCCGCAGCGCGACTCGCAAGTCGTCCGGCTTCTTCAAAGCTCCAGCCCTGTGTTAGTCCATAGAGAAATGCACCGGCAAACATATCGCCTGCGCCGTTGGTGTCGATGGCTTTCACTTGTGTGGCCTCGATAACTATCTCTTGTTTGCCATCAAACACTATAGCGCCTGCAGCACCTCGGGTTATGGCCCAGCATTTAGCATAATTTCCGAGTTCAGCTTTTGCTTCATCAAGTGAAGTAGTTTGGGTAAAGTTAAGTGCTTCCGCTTCATTACAAAAAAGTAAATCAACACCTTCGCCAATGATTTGCAGCAAGCCTTCACGAAAAAATTGCACGATGGCGGGGTCAGACAGGCTGATAGCAGTTTTCACTTGATGCTTATCAGCGAGATGTTTAAGCCGTGTTGCTGCTGGCAGGCCCGTTGCTGAAGTCACCAAATAACCTTCGATATAGGCGTACCCAGATTCTTGAAGTGCCATCTCATCAATATCGTCAACGCTGAGTAATTCACTGACGCCCAGATAGGTATTCATCGTACGTTCTGCATCAGCGGTTATCATCACAAGACACTTACCCGTGCTGCCTTCGTCTGAATATTTTTCCGCAAAAGCTACACCGGCTTGTGCGAGATCATTCAAATAGAAATGTCCATTTTCATCATTAGCCACCTTGCAAGAGTACCAGGTACTTGCACCGAAATAACTGGCCGCAATAATGCTGTTTGCTGCAGAACCTCCACTCGCTCGTTTACATGTTTCCAGATGACCGCTCAGTGACTGCAGTAAATCAGCTTGTCTATTCTCATCAACCAGCGTCATGACGCCTTTGTCGATCTGTAGTTGAATTAAATCAGATTCCGTTACCTCAATCTCAGTGTCAACCAATGCGGCACCCAAGCCGTAAATGTTAAACTTGCTCATCTTTTGACCTTTCATGTTCTATTGTTTTGGGCTGGTAAAGTAGGGCAGTGTTTTACGCGACTGTACCATCGAATGCAAATTTCGATTATTGTCTCTTTTGTTTGGTAGATTGGATGGATTTTCGACAATTGATGACAATTTTCGCGGATTTTCTGAAAATAGGGGTTATAAATCCCGTAATTCAGGCTAAAGTAAGAGGATTACAGCGTCGTAGGGAAGCGAAAGAAACTTTGGTGTACTGGGATTGGGGGTACTAAGTTTCGGGTGCAAAGATAATAAAATTTAAGACGGGCTTAATGAGTTAAACATATAAGAATATTTGAGGTTTTATGTCCAGATTAATTCGCGACGGTGAAGACAAGAATTCAGAGCAGGCAAAACCGTCACATTTGCAGTTGCCTTTGTCTAATTCGGCGGTAATCACACATCTCAAGGCTTGTCAGGGTTTGGCAGCAGAGCACTCGCGTCAGGCATTTAGACAATATATAAAAGTATTGGATGATGCTTTGACCCTGGAAATCAGTCAGGCCAAATCTAATCAAGAGTCCATGGAGCTTCAGGATGTGCAGCGCCAGCTGCGACAAAGTCGCGAAGAGTTGGAAAGATATTTTTGTGGGTACTTGTCAGAAGGCTTTGTAAAATTTAAAAAGCGAGAACTCAATACCTCGGTTAATGCCGATACCTCAAATCCAGAAGAATTGTCCCTGCTGGGCAATGACGAACTTGAAGAAGCCATTGCAATATCATCTATTACACAACGTGCAGATGAATATTTTGCTGAGCCTCTGTGGGCGCTTAATCAACGCTTTTCTGTGCTGAATGGTGGGCAACGGGTCTCAGAGTCCAATAATCCTGCATCTCCGATCCAGTTTTGTGAGTCACTACGAAAAGCCCTAAAACTGGTACCAATGAATACCAAGGCAAAGAACCTTGCTTACAAAATTTACGATGATCAATTGATAGGCGTCATGCAAGGGTTATCGGAAGAAATAAATCGCTACCTCAAGCAAAACGAAATATTACCGAATCTCAAATACACCTTGCCAACCGGTACCGTGCCAGCCTCTACTGTTGGTTCCCAAACAGAGGGTGTGCTCAGTCAACTGGCTGCGGCACAAGCGAGTCAGGAGCAAGGTCTGCAACAAGATCAAGATCCGAATGAATATCAGGGCAACCTGGTACAGGCAATACGCAATTTGCAAAATCAACTGCTTGTTCCCGGTATCGCACAGCAGGCTGGCCTGCCAGCAAATGGCGTACTGGTAACGGGAGATAACCTGGTTGGAGCCTTGCAGAATCTGCAACATCAATCCATGCAGGGTGGAGGTTTAACCGCTACCGATGCAGGACAAAAAATCATTCCTCTGGATATTAGTCAGGTCATTAGCAAACTTAAGGAAGAAATTTCTGCCGAAAATAGTGAAGCGGAAGTTGAGCAACATGACATGCACACCATTGATCTGGTGGGTATGGTGTTTGAATATATGCTCAATGATGCAAATCTTCCAGATAGTGTGAAAGCACTTTTAAGTTATATGCATACACCGTTTCTTAAAATTGCCTTTATTGATCCTGGATTTTTTGAGCAAGCAGATCATCCGGCGAGAGTGCTATTGAACAGTTTGGCCGAGGCGGGATCCAAATGGGTGGGTAACGACGGCACATCGCAATATGATATTTACAATAAAATAAAAGACATAGTAAATCGCGTTCTGAAGGAATTTGAAAGTGATATAAAGATCATCACTGAGTTGTTGCTTGAATTTAAGAGCTATACAAAAAATATTGTGCGTCGTCAGGAGTTGATGGAGAAGCGCGCTACCGAGAAAGCTCAGGGTGAAGAAAAGTTACGTGAAGTAAAATTAAAAGTTAACGATGAGATTAGAGGGAGGACTGAGAAAAAAGAATTACCTTCTGCCGTGCTTCTTTTTCTTTTGCAGCCTTGGTCGGACTACTTGTCTTTTGCCCTATTGCGGTATGGCGAGAAATCAGAGAAATGGTTAAAAGCGGTGGGTCTGGTTGATGATGTGCTGTGGTGCATAGAACCGAAAATCAGTGAGAATGATCGCTCCCGCCAGATGGAGTTGCACTCAGATGTGATAGCAGCGATTTCAAGTGGTTTTGAAACCATTGGCTACGACCAGGAAAAAGGTAAAAAGCTTATTGATGCACTTTCGTCACTAATTAAGCTGGCCTTGCAAAGTAAAAAGGCTGAACCCGCGCCTGCGCCGATGCGCAATAAGTTAGAACGCATTGCCGCGGAAAAAGCGGGAACTAAAGAAACGGCAGACAATCGATGGTCGCCTGAAGAGCAGCAAATGGTTGAAAGTCTCAAGATGATTGAGTTTGGCACTTGGTTTGAATTTGAAGGTGGGCGCCGATTGAAGGTGGCGTGGTACAACGCGCGAACCTCGCACTACATGCTGGTTGATCAAATGGGTAAACGCGTTGACATGATGTCCGGACTGATGATGGCAAGACAAATGATAGCGGGGAAAGCAAAAATAATCTCGGGCAGCTCCAAACCCTTCTTCGAACGAGCCCTTGAAAATATTCTGGAGAAACTCAACGAGAAAGCCGATTCGATTTCCACTGAAGACAGCGGGAAAAATAAAGATGGCAGGAAAGAAAATGACGGACAGTAACGAAGAAAAGCGCAGTAGAGAACGAATATATATTAATGGTTCTGTATTAGTGTTAGATGCCCTTCGGGATATGGAGCTCGGAAAGCTTGTCAACTTGCATGAAGACGGTTTTTTATTGATAACCAGTGAAAAAATCGAAGAGGGATCGATATATCAATTAAAATTTTTCCCTCTGCCTCCTATTGACGGTGTATCAGAAATCAGTGTTGGTGCTGAATGTTTGTGGACAAGTGAAACGGATTCTGGAGAACAAGTGTGGTGTGGGTTCCACATAATGGATATTTCTGAATCGGGCTTAAGTGCCGTAAAAGATCTAACTGAACGTTTTCCTCTCGGCGACTAAATTAAATACTTATAAGCGGTGATTTTTAATTTAGCTTAGCGAAAGCCCTGCGTGCTCTTTCAATTGTTTCGTCTATGTCTGAATCAGTATGTGCAGCTGACATAAATGCGGCTTCGTAAGATGCGGGAGCCAGATAAACCCCTTCTTCTAACATCGCATGAAAAAATTGATTGAATCTTTTTGTGTTACAGGCCATCACTTGTTGATAATTGCTTACCGTCAGCTCTTCAGTAAAAAAGCCTCCCCACATTGTGCCGACATGATTGGTGATAAAAGGAATGCCCTGTTCTTTTGCTGCGGCTTCAAGGCCAGAGCACAAGGCTTGGGTTTTGGCAAACAGTGGTTCATAGAATCCTGTTTCCAGAATGAGTTCAAGCGTTTTTAAACCAGCCGCCATTGCGACCGGATTACCGGAAAGTGTTCCAGCTTGGTACACAGGGCCAACAGGCGCGAGACAATCCATAATGTCTTGCTTGCCGCCAAAAGCGCCCACGGGCATGCCTCCGCCAATGACTTTTCCCAGTGTGGTGAGGTCAGGCTTAATATTGAAATGACCCTGTGCTCCAGTTGCGCTCACTCGAAAACCTGTCATGACTTCATCAAAAATTAATACTGCACCGAACTCTGTACACAATTTACGTAAACCGGCCAGGAAACCCGGTGCAGGTGGAATGCAATTCATATTTCCTGCTACAGGTTCTACAATCACGCACGCGATTTCACTGCCTATTTCGGCAAAAGTTTTTTCGATTTGATCGTTATCATTGTAATTTAAAGTGATGGTATGCTCGGCCAAACAGGCGGGCACACCGGGTGAGCTGGGGACACCTAAAGTCAATGCACCACTGCCTGCTTTGATCAATAGTGAATCTGAGTGTCCATGATAGCAGCCTTCAAATTTCACAATCTTGTCGCGACCGGTATAGCCTCTCGCAAGTCGTAATGCGCTCATCGTGGCTTCAGTGCCCGAACTGACAAAGCGCACTTGGTCAATGCTGGAAAAATGTTCGCATATTTTTTGTGCGAGTTGCGTTTCAATTTCTGTTGGTGCGCCAAAACTTAATCCGTCTTGCATTTTTCTTTGCACTGCTTCGATAACTGCTTCGTGAGCGTGTCCTAATATCATGGGGCCCCAAGACAGCACATAATCGATATATTGCTTACCCTGAATATCAAACAAGTAAGCCCCTTTGGCTCGTTGAATAAAAATCGGGTCTCCGCCCACTGCTTTAAAAGCTCGTACAGGCGAATTCACACCTCCGGGAATGTATATTTTTGCTTTTTCAAATGCAGAATTGGTCACAGCAAAACTCCTGACTTTTATTCTCTGATAAATTTTTGTTGTTCTAAAAGCATTTCGACAACTTCTCCAGGATCATCTGGAGCAAATAAACTCTGACTTAGGGCGAGGCAGTGCGCACCGCTGCGCCAAACATTTTTGGCATTATGCAGGTTTATCCCACCTATCGCCACGATAGGAAGTGAAAAAATTTCGCGTGCCTGTCGAAGGATTTCCAGATCAGCAAGTGTTGCATCAGTTTTAGTTTTTGAAGGAAAAAAGCGCCCAAATGCGAGATAAGAAGCGCCCTGAGAAACAGCCTTTTGAGCTAAGCCAAGATCATTGTGACATGTTGCACCGATTAACATTTCGGGTGGGACATTTCTACGAGCAAAGCGAATACTTTCGTCTTCTTGCCCCAAGTGAACACCGTCGGCTTTAACCTCGAGCGCTAACTTAATATCATCATTTATAATCAGTTTGGCATTGTAGCGCTCGCAAAGTTTTTTTAGCGCAGATGCCTCTTGTTTGCGTATTTTAGTGTTTTGGCTTTTGTCGCGGTATTGCAATAATTGCAAACCTTTTGCAAGCGCGCTTTCTATTTTGCTAAAAAATAAATTGTCTGGCAGATAACTGGGATCTGTGATGCCGTAAATTGAAGGAAAGGACATTAATGGGTGTTTTTGTTGGAGGGAAGACTCTCGGGTGAATCAATATTTTTATCCGCCCAAAAGAAGCGATGTGGTGTGCGTCGGCTGAATCCCAAATCGCGTGAAGCGCGAATCGTTTGCCAGGTAAAATTTTGAGCCTGTTCGACAGCTTGAATATATTCACTTCCGTGGGCAAGGTAGGCTGCTGTGCAGGTCGCCAGGGTGCTGTTGGAACCGTGACCGGTTGGTGATTCCTGTTCCCACGAATAATGGTTCACCAAGCCTTTCTCATTAAACAAACTGTTGCGAAATTGCTGGTGCTCTTTGCCGGTTCCGGTAATAAACGCAAATTCGGCACCACTCGAAATCAAGGCATTGGCTGTAGCCTCAAGTGTGTCAGCCTCCCTTGCAACTTCTCTCGCCTCATAGAGTGAGAAATTGGCGATAGTGCTGCTAGGCAAAATAAGTGCGGCGTAGGCTTCGGGCAAATCAGTTTGTTCAATGTTTTCATCATTCCACAAACACAGTGCCGGATGAGAAACAACGGGAATGTCCGAGTAATCCTGCAAAATAGTGTGTATGGCTTCTGCATTTGCAGTGGAGCCCAAGAAACCAATTTTAATTGCGCTGACATTCATGCCTTCAAGCACCGATCGCGCTTGTTCAATGATGAGGGGCGCATCCACCGCCAGGGTATCTGTATTTTGAGTCGATCCTTCAGTACACATAGCAGTGATAATGGGCGCACAGTGACAACCCAAACTGGCTGCCGTTTCAATATCCGCTTGAATGCCACCAATACCTGAAGGATCAAGTGCGGCAAAACTCAAGATAATGGGCGGATTAGAACTGGTAGAGTACATTGTCGTCGAACTTATTTTGCTGATTGGTTTGGGTCGATGACTACGATGAAACCGAAGTCAACCTGGATTCTAGCATATCAGTGGCTTGGCTTAAGCAAGGAATTTATTGAAATGGTCGAACCACAACCATAATCACAATCCCGACCAGAATAAATACAGGAATTTCGTTAAACACTCTAAAGAACAGGTGATTGGCCGGTACAATATCATCGCGAAATTTCTTGAAATATCGCACACACATATGGTGATAAACGGTGAGGATGAGCACCAGGCTCATTTTTACCCAGAACCATGTTTGTGTTTTATAAAATCCCCAATTTAAATAGACCATCCAAATTCCAAATATGTAGGTTGAGATCATAGCGGGGTTGGCGATCGCTCGCAGCAGCTTGCGCTCCATAACTTTAAAGCGTTCTTTGCCGATTTCGTCTTCAGCCATGGAGTGATAAACGAAAAGTCTTGGCAAATAAAACAGCGCTGCAAACCAGGCAACGACAGAAATAATATGAAACGCTTTGATCCAGGCAAACATAATCAGTCCTTATTGTCCGGTATGGATTTGGGTTGATAATAGTGCTCTATCTTATCCATGGTGACAATGCCGACAACATCGCCGAGAGAGGGGACGCCAGTGCGTGAGACATATAGCGTTTGCGTGCCGCTGTTTTTAATGGTTTCAATGGCTTCGAGTAAATTGGCTCTTTCATGAATTGCTGCCAAATTTTGTCGTCTCGCAGGTATGTCCATCAAATCAATATCTTGCTCAAGGCTAAGTACTTCAACTGGGGGTGTTTCCAGATAAGCCGCTAAATCAGCGGCGGGTAAAGCGTATTTATTGTTAAGCACTTCAATAACGATCCATTTGGGTTTGCTGGCTAAGAGTTTTTTTGCTTCTTCATAATCACAAAATTGCGAACTTACCAGGAAGGCACGATTCATTATGCTGCGTACCCCCACTTTTTTTAGGGCTTGTTCAGCTTGGCTGAATTCTAAACTTCGATTGGTATAATCGAGTTGCTCAACAAAAATACTTTTTAATTTAAACACGTGACGCGTGCTGACACAGGCAAAAACAATTACGAGCATGGCTGGGAAAATAATATTTGGGTTGTAACTTAATTCCAGTACAGCAACGAGCGCAGCAAGAGGTGCATTCAATGTTGCTGCCATCATCGCAACCATGCCGATGAGAACGTACAAACTGATTTGAATTCCCGCTGTGGGAAACACGATTTGCAAAGCCATGCCAATAGCCCCTCCTACGCAAGCACCGATGATTAAGCAGGGACCGATTAATCCTCCAGGGATGCCAAGTCCAATCACCAGCGGAGTAACAAATAATTTGCTGGCTGCAATCAGCAACAAAGTGGCGACGCTTAGTTGGCCTGCAACTGCATAATCTATCGTGTCATATCCCAGTCCCATTATTTGCGGAACAAACATTGCGACCACAATTGTTAACACACCGGCAAGTTGCAAGCGTAAAAATATTGGCAGTGATTGGAAACGAAGTGAAAAAATATGTAATTTGATGTAATAGGCTGAGCAGAGAGAAATTACCACCGCAAGCGGAATCATATAAGGTAATTCCAGTAAGCTGGAAATATTTGCAGTGGCAACATCGAAATGCAGGGTTTGCCCCAGAATCACTCGGCTAATCACTGTTCCCATAACAGAAGCTAATATGACAGGTACAAAGCCAACAATGGTGTATTCGAGCACAATGACTTCCATCGCAAAAATGACGCCCGCCATTGGTGTATCGAAGCATGCGGAAATTGCAGCAGCCACTCCACAAGCAATTATCGTAGACATGCTGTTATGAGGAAGACGCAACCATTGTGCGAGTTGACTCGCCGCCCCTGCCCCCATATGTACAGCAGGACCTTCGCGCCCAACCGATTGTCCGCTCAACATGCAAATAATGGCTGCAAAAAACTGCCACAACCAATTGAGTCGGGGCATATAGCCCTGAAAATTATGTAGGCGATCAAGCACATGCGCGACTCCGAGTTCACGCCTGGCCTTGCTAAGAAAATGCAAAATTGCTCCAAGCACTAATGTGCCGGAAATAATAAAAAGGCTTCTAATTGCGGGCGATAATGCTTCAAAATTATCTGAGCCATTGGGTAAAGCTAGAGATAAAGGTAAATCAATGAGCAGGCGGAATAAGACAATAATCAGGCCTGTAAACACGCCAATCAAAAAACCGAGTAAAGTGAGTTGTGGCAAGGCGTCAATATAAGCCAGCGAATGGCGAAAATTGTTTAATCGGTTTCCCAAGTGCAAAAAAACTTTTTGTTTAAGCATCAAAAGCGAATGAAAGACGGTTGAGAATGATTGAAGGCAGATTTAATTTCTCTGCGGTTGCGATATTATACCCGCCTTTGTGCGCGAATAGAGATTAGAGGTGGTTGTGAGTAAGGCTGTGACTAAAGTCGGAATAGTAGGTGGGACGGGTTATACCGGCGCGGAATTGTTGCGTGTGCTTGCGATGCACCCTCAAGCTGAAGTGACCGTGATCACTTCAAGGGGAGATGCGGGGAAAGCCGTTGCGGATCTTTATCCCAACTTGCGACAACACTACGATTTGACCTTCACCGAACCGAAAGTTGCTGCACTCTTGGCTTGCGATGTAATTTTCTTTGCCACACCGCACGGCGTAGCACAATCAATGATGAAGCCTTTGATCGAAGGAGGCGCACGCGTCATTGATTTATCTGCGGATTTTCGCATCAAGGATATTCCAACCTGGGAGCATTGGTACGGACAAAAGCACGCTTGCCCCGAATTGGTAGAGCAAGCCGTGTATGGTCTGCCGGAACTGAACCGTGAAAAGATTCGAACGGCAAATCTGGTTGCCTGTCCGGGTTGTTACCCAACATCTATATTACTGGCAGTGTTGCCCTTGATTGAGGCTGATGTCATTGAGACAGGTTCTTTGATTGCTAGCTCAGCTTCGGGCATATCGGGAGCGGGACGTCAAGCAAAGGTCGACAATTTGTTGGCCGAAGCCAGCGACTCGTTTAAAGCTTACGGTGTGTCTGGTCACAGGCATTTGCCGGAAATTGAACAGGCTTTGAAGTCCATTAAAGGCGCCTCTGCCGCGGCATCGCAACTCACCTTTGTTCCGCACTTATTGCCCATTATTCGCGGTATGCATTCCAGCGTTTACGCTAAATTGAAAACGCAGGTGAATTTGCAGTCTCTTTATGAGCAGCGCTACGCCAATGAATATTTTGTTGACGTACTGCCTCAGGGTATCTACCCGCAGACACGTACGGTGAAAGGATCAAATCTGTGTCGTCTGTCTGTAACGGAACCCTTGCAGCGTGGTACTGTCGTTGTTATGTCAGTCATTGATAATCTGGCGAAAGGGGCTTCAGCACAAGGCGTGCAAAATATGAATCTCATGTTAGGATTGGAAGAAACATTGGGCTTGGAGGCGCCAGCCTTACTCCCCTAAGCTCAACGAAAGACGCAAAATAATAGCGATAATAGGCGTGGTTAAAAAAAATGGCAGTGAAAGGTAGTAAACAATATTCGCTAAAAGTCGTGAAATATCGTCCGATACTCTGGACGCTGATGGCGATCGTCTTTATAGCCGCGCTTGCCGGCGGGGTAGTGCTGAGTTTCAAAGCGGGTGTTGTGCTTGGAATGGCAGATCAGGAAAAGGCGCTGGCGGATGTGGCGCGTTTAAGTGCCGAACTTACAGACAGTCAGCAACAGGTAAATGCCCTGGAACAACAGCTCGCCAACATTAAGCTAGGCGCTGAAGTTGATAGGCAAAGCAATGAAGATGTCAGACAAGAAGTCATCGCGCTAAAAGAAGAATTGGCGCAGTTGCAAGAAGATAATAGCTTCTACCGCAACTTGATGGCTCCGACCCAAAATCAACAGGGGCTAACCTTTGGTGCAGTTGAAATTGGGGACACTGATCTGTCCCGCAATTTTCGCTACAAAGTCGTTATGCAGCAGTTGGCGACAAATCACCAATTGTTGAATGGATCTCTAAAATTCACGATTTTCGGTAAATTGAATGGATTCGATACCAGTTACGAACTGCACGAATTGTCGCCTCAGGTGGATGAGCAAGAAGTTAGACTAAGATTTAAGTATTTTCAGAATGTAGAAGGGCGCCTGGAGTTACCTGAAGGTTTTGAGCCCGAGAGAATTGAATTGGTTGCACGATCAACAGGCAGAAATGCTGTGACGGTTGAGAAGCGCTTTGGTTGGTTGGTCGAGGAGACAAACTCATGATAGGTGGTAAAAAAGAAAAAAATCACTTTGCAGCAGGCGGCACCACGTTATTGGCACGCGCCGTTGAAGTGCAGGGTGAAATTCGTTTTGGCGGCACACTTGAAATTGAAGGGAAAGTCATAGGAAATGTTTATGCTGATCCAGCCTCAGAAGCGCAAGTGAATGTAAAAGGCGAAGTTGAAGGCGAGATTCGTGCACCGAAAGTCATTATTAATGGTCATGTCATCGGCGATGTATATTGCACCAAGCACTTGGAATTGGCATCAAAAGCAGTTGTAAATGGCAATGTGCATTATGCAGTGATTGAAATGGTTAAAGGCGCAGAGGTTAATGGCAGCCTTGTACATATTAGTAACGATGAATCGAAAACTGCGCGTGTTGAACCTGTTGCCGCTTTAAAGGAATCGGCAGCAAATAACAGAACGGCCGGGAATTCCTAGTTGGTTCAACCTTTTAAAAGAAAGACGTTTTTTTAAAGTCAGGATATTTGTTGTTGCTCGAGTATGGATATGCATAATGCGAATTATCGGCACCGGTTGATAGTCTATTAACTTGTTCATCTTTATTACCTTAAAATTTTTCTTTGAGCCGCATTTTCGTGAGTTATCTGGCCGCACTCTCACGATGTTAGAGCTTTTGTGAACTGCGTCAAATAAGCCCTAAATCAAAAATCTATATCGCCAGATTTCGTTGTTTAGTTGGGTTTCCTTGAATTACAATCCTCTCGATCTGATCATTTTATGTACTTTATTCTGAAGTGATTGGCCAACTTTCAATAATTAAAACACTGAAAATATAATGAACCTTTACCCAAAACGATTTATTTTTCTTGCGATGAGCACAATCTTGATTCTGATCTTCTTTATATGGAATTTCAAACATGCATCAGAATATGGTCAGGAAAAACCTTCGTTGCCAAAAGAGGGATATCTCGTCAAACGTCCAGGTTCTGAAGCAAACCAGCAAGACCTCAGCAATAAAAACCCTGACAAATTAACCCTGTCTGAAATAAGTCAGGATGATTCACCACAACTAATTGATCTACGCCAAATTTCTCTCGCAGAGCGTATAAATGCGCAGAATGGTAGTGAGGAAGAACAACTTCGTAAGGCATTAGAGCTAGATGATCACTATCAATTTAATTCAAAAAAAGCTACAACTGATCGCAAAGGAAATAAGCATACGCGCTACCAACAATATTATCGGGGTGTGCCGGTATGGGGAGAGAATATTCTTGTTCATAGGGATATTCGTGGTAAGGCTTATGCGGTGAATGGTTCCGTTGCGATGGGAATAGAAAAGCAGAGGATTGACAACAATATTATTAATTTGAGTGGGGTTGGAAAAAATCAATTGGAAAATGCACTTAAGTTTGTGCAGTCAAAAGCCGGTCATCTCGAATCGGGTTGGTCGATTATTAATTCCAAATCTCAATCTGTCTTATATTTTGAAAAACAAACAAGCCAATATGTGCCTGCTTATTTTTTGTCGTATCTTGCGGAAAATACAGGGCATACTTCGCTGAATTCGGCCGAAGTTGTTCACGATTCTGTTCAAGCGCCGAGTGTAACCAGGCCTCACTACATCGTAGATGCACAGAGCCTGGAAATTTTGAAAAAGTGGGAAGGTTTAAATACAGCGGAAGCAACCGGTCCAGGAGGGAATAGACTGACTGGCAAATATTACTATGGAACTGATTTCCCAGCGCTACAAGTAACACAAGTAGGTGAGATCTGCTATATGGAAGATGAGCAGATTAAAACTGTCAACGTAGAGCATAGGGAGTTTGAGGATATAAGATTGGCCAACTTGCCTGCCTGGAGTTTTACGTGCCCTGAAAATTCATATAAACCTATTAATGGCGCATATTCCCCTTTGAATGATGCGCATTTTTTCAGTCACTTAACTTTAGATATGTACGAGGATTGGCTTGGCGTTTCTCCATTTTCTGGTCAGCTTCCTGTAAATGTTCATTATGGTTTCCATTATTGGAATGCGTTTTGGAGTGGGGAGGGAGTTTATTTTGGAGACGGGACGGATATCTCTTCGGCAAGAATTCCGATTGTCGGCCACGAAATAAGTCACGGATTCACAGAATTTAATTCAGGCCTAATTTATAGCGGACAAAGCGGTGGACTTAATGAATCATTCTCGGATATTGCCGGCGTGAGTTTGGTGTATTTCCGAGATGGTGTGACTGACTGGGATCATGGTGTGGCTGGGCGAAGTTTTATCGAACCTACTCGTAGGGGAACTGGAGGAATTGGTCATCTTGATGACTATTATGATGGGGTGGACGTACATGCCTCATCAGGCATCTCTAATCATGCTTTTTATCTCCTGGCGACCTCATTTGGGTGGACCATTCCTGACGCGTTTGAGGTGTATGCGACGGCAAACCAAAACTATTGGGTGCCAAATGAGACCTTTGTGGGCGGTGCTTGCGGTGTGATGAATGCTGCTGGCGATTTGGGTTTTGACGCAATTGAAATTCAGAATGCTTTCTATGAGGTAGGCGTGGTGTGCCCTGATCCACCTTTTGTGGATACTGATGGGGATGCGATGGATGATCGCTGGGAGCAACGCGTTGGTCTAAATCCTGATTCTAATGATGCTGCTGATGATCCTGACGAAGATGGAATACCAAATGTTGAAGAGTATCAACTACGCACGCTGCCATTTATGAGTGATTCTGATAATGACGGAGTGAACGATTCTGCGGAGATTAAATCGGGTACTAATCCGCTTTCTGCCGATTCAGATAGGGATGGATTGAGTGATAGCGATGAATTATTGATAGGCCTGGATCCTTCGAATCCGGATACTGATGAAGATGGCATGTTCGATGGTTGGGAACTGAGCTACGAATTTAATCCACTTGATGCCAGCGATGCAGAACAAGATTTCGATGAAGATGGACTCATTAATCGTAGAGAGTTTGAAAAAGAGTCTTCTCCTCTTATTGCTGATTCAGATGGAGATATGTTGACTGATTTAGAAGAAGCCAACTTATTTTCCAATCCGAATTCATCAGATACCGACGGAGATGGGCTCTCGGATTTTGATGAGGTCAATCTTTACGCAACTGATTTGAGAGATTCAGATTTCGATAATGACCAATTAATGGATTCAGTTGAAATTGAATTGGGTACAGACCCTCTCAACAGTGATTCCGACGGTGATGGTTTAGAAGATGGGGATGAGGTTTACATATACAGTAGTAACCCTTTAATAGCAGACAGTGATAGTGACGGAATGCCAGATAATTGGGAGGTTGAGCATAAAACACTGACAACAATCAACGACGCTACGCAAGATCCCGATGAAGATGGGTTAAGTAATTTGGAAGAATATGAGAATAGCGCAGACCCACACAAGAGCGATACCGATGAAGATGGATTAAGTGATTTTGAAGAAGTTGTTACTTATGGCACCTTGGCCAATGACTCTGATAGTGACGACGATAACATACCGGATTTTTCAGAAGTGTTTCTTGATTTAAATCCAGTAGTACGAGATGAATATTTTGCTGATAGTGATAAAGATGGTTGGACAAACTACCAAGAGTATAAGTTCGGTTCTCATCCCAAAAGCTCAGATACGGTGCGCAATGACCTTCAACCTAAACCACTGGCTGCGTCTGGCAAAACATTTGTACCTGAAATTTTAACGAATTGTTTGAACAATAGTATTGAGGATTATAACCATTGCAAAGAAGCCTATGGATGGAAAATTTGGGATAGAGTTTGGGTTGGGCTGGCTAGTGCGATACAGGTTGAAAATGCTGATAATTACGCTTGGATCGGGTTTCAACCTGGTGTCCCATGGCAAGTACAGAATATCAGCATAAATTTCGGCAATTACGGTTGGTTTTCCGCTGTAAACAGAACTGAACTGATATTCAACAGTTTTGATGTTTCATTTGACATCAATAAGATCATAAATTGGCAAGATCTTGATGAGTTTGAGTCAGACAGTATTCTCGCCACAGAAGATCTCACAACTGGCGAGAATTATGGGGAATTTACCTTTACCTTAGATGCTGTCAGAACCGGGTTATCATTTAACTTAAATCAGAATGCATTGGATAGCTTTAATGAACAACCTGGCGCACTGTTTCAATTCAGTTTGGTGCTTTCGGATCCAGATTGGCAAGGAGTCAATCGGGAATATATTGTCATGAACAGCGATGCAGTCCAAATTGCGCTAACTTATCAAGCAGATACCGACTCAGATGGTATGCCAGACTTATGGGAAGACCAGCACGGCTTAGACAAATCTGATCCTGATGATGCATTGCAAGACTACGATTCAGATAACCTTATTAATTTACAAGAGTTTTTACATTCGACTAATCCTTCGGAAGCCGACAGCGATGGAGACGAGATGCCTGATCGTTGGGAAATAGAAAATTCGCTTAACCCAATAGAAAACGATGCGGAGCAGGATAAAGATGAGGATGGATTAAACAACCTACAGGAGTTCTTGAGTGGTACAAATCCCGGAAACATCGATACCGATAATGATGGGATGCCCGATCAATGGGAAACTGATTTTGCTTTAGACCCGAACGATGCGAGTGACGCAGCATTGGATTTGGATGGCGACGGCTTGAGCAACTTGGAAGAATTTAATATGGATCGGGATCCAACGTTTGATGAATCGCCCATACAAGATGATGATCCTCCTGACAATCAAACGTCTGGAGATTCTCAAAATACAGGCAATGGGAATAGTGGAGGTGGCGGCTCGCTTGACCTGCATGTGGTCTACCTGTTTATCTTTTTCCTGATTATCAAAAATCGAAGGCGTTTTAAGCTTATTTCTTGATTGTGTATTAATTTTATGTGGCCCAACAATACTTGACAATTTTACTAGGTTAATTTGATAATCGGTCTAAGCCCAAAATCGATGTAGATCTATGAGTGCTCCGCAGACATTTACCCCCGAACCCTTGCTGGTGACTGAAAACGCCCTGAAGAAGGTCAAAAACCTGATTGAAGAAGAGGGTAATCCAGAGTTAAAACTTCGAGTCTTCGTTTCTGGCGGAGGTTGCTCGGGTTTTCAGTACGGTTTTGCCTTTGAAGAATCCTGCGCTGAAGATGACGCGCGCATCGATAAGGAAGGCGTCACCGTCGTCGTCGACGCCATGAGCTACCCCTATCTCGTCGGTGCTCAACTCGATTACGAAGAAGGTCTGAAAGGCTCGCGCTTTGTGGTCCAAAATCCCAATGCCTCCTCCACCTGCGGCTGTGGCTCTTCCTTTTCGATCTGATTTTTTTAAGACATATTATTTGCGGGCCACTGCGGGAACTTGGGTTTGAAACTCGCTACGAGTACATCCCTGTAAGCTCTGCGTCGGCATCCATGCCTCCGAAGGTTTCAAACCCAAGTTCCCGCAGTAGCCCTTG